>JAHQWE010000054.1 GCA_019633985.1 Acidiferrobacterales bacterium
AAAAAGATTTCCTTGGGCTGAGCTCATTATCGCAGGCGAGGGCCCTGAGCGACCTAAACTAGAGCAGTTAATCGCAAAGAATAATTTGGAAAGTAAAGTAAAACTTGTGGGCTCTGTTTCACACCATCGTCTTGCCCATTTATTTCAATCTTCACAAGTAGCAGTATTTCCGTTCACCCAAGCAGAAGGTCTCGGTCTGGTTCTAATTGAAGCCATGGGGTGTGGGTGTCCCGTGATAGCTTCTCGGGTATCCGGTGCAACGGATGCTATAAAAGATAATGAAACTGGAATATTCATTCAGCCAAATTCTGCGGAGTCGATTAAACTGGCTGTAAGTTCACTTTTAGAGGATCCAGCACTTTGCGACCTGCTTTCGAAAAAGGCACATCAATTTGCATTTGACACTTACAACTGGTCACACTGCGCTAATCGTTATTCCTCGGTGATAAAGGATGCTATCAACTCAACGAAGATCAGAGAGGACATCAATTAGCACCTTCTCGAACTTTTTTACACTATTTCGCCACGTTTCTTGATCCAGAAACTCCTTTTTTTGATACTTCAATTCTCTGATTTTGGCGGCAAATTGGTTTGCATCACCCGGCTCCACAAGTAACCCCAAATGATTGTTTAGTATCCACCTTGTTCCTGGCAGATCGGAAGACAGAGGTATCGTATTGCAACGCATAGCCTCATAGATTTTTATTGGATAGCTGTAACGACCAAACGCATTGTCATGATTAAGGATCAACATTATATCGAGAGCATTCACAAGGTACGGCATCTCCGCGTCTTCCAAATATCCTAAAAATTGCAAGTTAGAATTCAGACTCTCGGAGCCCTGGTTGTTTCCGCTCACTACTATCAAAAATTCTTCATCCTCTGAGAGGATTTTAGCAATCTCATAGAGATCACTTCCTCCTTTGCGAGATTCGAGTTTTCCACAGTACCCTACAATTACTTTTCCCTGGGGTAAGTTAAAATGCTCTCGACACTTTATTTTATCTTTCTGCGTAAAATCATCATCTGCAGACATCGGAACTATTGAACTTGCCTCATTTCTATAACTATTCAAAAGGTTCGCGAGAGCGGGACCCGCAGAAACCACAGCGTTTGCATCGCGAATACTCCGGCGCCATAACCAGTGCAACGGCTTTAACCAAGGTATGTAGCTCTCGTAGTTATCATAAGCGTCTACTACGTAAGGTAATTCCATTTTTTTTGCGAGAGATCTGGCAAGAATTCCAAACCAGGTATCAGAGCAGCCGATAATACAATCAATTCGATGGCTGGCAATCAACTCTTTGCCAACTCTAAATATTTCAGGGAAGCACTTATAAGACACTCCGATTGAACGAAAAGGTAATTTACCAATTTCACCCTGGCAATTTTTTTTACTTTTGAAATCGACTAACAATATGACACATTGATGCCCAGCCTCCTGCAAACCATTTGGGATGTAATAGAATCTCCCATATGGCCGCGAAACCAAATCTCTTCCTTGGGGATAACGCTTCGATAAAAACAGTAAATTCAAGTTTTGATAGTTGACCTTTTCGATGAAACCGCATTGGGTCAAATTAATGTATAGATATTAAAAAGAATGGCAAATAAAAACATACTATTGGTTAATTACGACTACCCTCCAGCCGGTGGCATCGGAACTCAAAGAATATACCATTTTGCAAAGTATCTTAAGCGTAGTGGCTACAATCCCATTGTTTTGACAAACATCCATGGTCTAGGTAAAGGCATTGATAATTCATTGATTGGCAGCAAAGAGTTTGAATCTATACCTACTATTCGAATGGGGGGAGAGGAACTAGTATCCCACCACTTGGGGAACTTAAGAGGTGTAAAAAAGCTAATTTATAACGGGAAGTTAGCTATTAAGTATCTTCATACAGGCCAAATTTATCACTCCTGGTATGTTGATTGCAGAGGTCACCTTAAAAATATAGTAGAAGATTATCAGATCGATTGCGTCTGGACCACTTCCCCAACTTACAGCTCTCTATTCTTTGGCAGGGAGATTAAGAAAAGTACTAACACGCCATGGATTATTGACTTGAGAGATTCTATAGTTGGCAGAACAGAATCAACTAAGAATCTGATTAATTATGTTTCGGGTCTGGCTTCAGCCTATTGGGAGAAGGTTCTGTGTCCACATGCAGATCACATAGTCGGAGCGACCCCGGGCATTATTGAAAGTCTGACACAACGTTGTGGCAAGCAACTATCTAGGACTTCTACCAGTCTTATATACAACGGATTTGACCCAGACGACTATATAATAGCCGTTGATAGTGTGAGCTCACCGTCTAAAAAATTGCAGATCGCTTATACGGGAACGTTTTTAGGTCGGCGTAATCCAGATAATCTTATTACGGCGCTTAAACGACTTTCAAAATTGCACCCTGAATACGCCGCGCAGCTTAAGTTTGTGTTTGCTGGAGAATATGCAGAACCCATACGTAAACGGCTACTCTCTCTTGAAAGAAACTATGAAATTGAACTGACGGGTTTCATGCCACGCACAGATATAATTTCACTACAACTGAACAGCGATGTACTACTGTTGTTGACTGTTGATGTAGTTGACAAAAATCAGTCCGAAGTACTTACAGGTAAAGTCTTTGAATATATTGGTGCTAACAAACCAATTTTGGCCACATGTCCAAGTGGGCCGCTTAACGATCTCATCACCCAGCATAATCTTGGATTAACCTCACCTCCCGGCGATTCGAGGAAATTGTTTGAGAATCTCAAGTTACTGGGGGAACAATGGCTTCGATCAGGAAAACTAGCCTATTTTCCTGATCAGGATATACGTGCAAAGTTTGACAGGAGTAGGCAAGTAAAACAGCTCATCCAAATCATAGAAGAGGTTACAACTTAGTTGCAAATAAGATTTCAATCCGCCCCAGTTTCTGTAATTTTCAGGAATGTCTCTTTCTCCAACTCTGTGCACAAGCTGCTGTTGTGCCATAAAATCGTGAACGTTCCTCCATACTTCATTACTTGATCTTTTACTTTAGTTGCTTCTCTCACGGCATCTTCAGCCGATGCTAAACCCATGTACCTAGGATTTAGTAATGTAACGTCCATTACCATCAATGGTCGCTCAATCAACGAAAGCTCGCGCCTCTTAGTCAAACTGTATACCGGATATTCGTAACAGCACGATGATCGAAATCCGACATGTTCAGCAAAACCCAGCGTACTATCATATTTCAACTCTGCGAATTCTAGTGTTTCTGCGGTTATTCCAGGTGTCCAACGGAGATAGTGCTGTCTGCTAGCAGTCAGCTTGTTTTCAGAATTTGGAAAGAAAAATCTCTCTAAGGTTTCCTTCTCTTCCACCAACAGATCTCCGTTCTCAAAACTTTGGTATCCACCATGCATACCAACTTCAACATTGTATTTTTTGATAGTTTGCAAAATCTCTGTATCAATCAGATTTCTTAGTCGGTAGTCGCCATCCTGGCTCACCTGCTTCACTCCGCTCATGAGATAAAAAATGACTGTAGAGTTTGTCTCTCTAGCCCGAGACGCAATTTCCGTAAATTTATTAAAGAGATCAAAACGATACCCTCCAACCAGGGCTTTTAGGTAACTCAAGAGTCCTTTCAGACTCTTCTTTAGCCCTGAACCATGAATAGTCTGCACCAAGAAATATAAAATTTTTTCGAATTTTCCGGATACAGCCGGATATCTCAAAAAATCGACATCGCAAGTGACGCATTGTGTAAATCTATGACTTTTAAAACTGGCTGTAGGAAGAACTCGTTCCAAGGTCTCCCTCAAAAAAAGCACATATTCGTTCACCAGGGGCCTAGAAACCAATCCATGCGTGGCAAGTATCGAGCTTTCGAACCGATATCTTTGATGGTTGTCTCTGGATTTATCCACATGCTCTTCGTATCTGGAGATGAGAAAAAAAATAGACCCAAACAAATCAAATGTGAAGCGCCACTTTTCTCCTTCTTCAGAAATCGCATAATTTCGCATTGAGTCATTTTGTTCATTCAAAAATAGTCCACAGATGGATTCTACTTCTGACCAGACCGGCGTCTTGAGATCAGCACTTGGATCAACAATTGCCAGGTACTGATCAGTTAGCCAAGTCTTTTCTTGACTTTGAAAAAAAATATCTGGAAAAACAAGCGCAATGGAATCGCAACGAATCTGCACTTGAGTATTCATAGGTGAATAGTCGACTCGATAGTCCACTCCCAGAAATACGTCAAACACAAGTCTATACACGTATTCCCTCTCCGGCCTCATGCTGTCGGGACTAGAAATTCTGATCATTGCTATAAATGTCTGTTGTAAAATTCAATCTCATACATCACTCTAGAATGATTCTAGCCGACAAGCTCATCTGGTATTCAAAAATAATGCTGGGTTATACTCGAGCAGGCCACCTATTTAACACTCTCTGAAATCTGTAAGGAATAACAATTTATTGTTCATAACTTCTATTCTTATTTCAGAGCTCGCTATTATCTCTGGCGTTTGACTAATATTGAATCGCTGAGTCCCTCTAATTAAGTTCAAGTTGATGACAAAAAATAGCTCTATCAGCCCGCACAGTGTAATAGATGACGATTGCGTCATAGGGGAAAATGTAACGATTGAAGAATTCGTAAGCGTTATAAACGGATCTATTATAGGAGACAACTGTACACTTCGTTCTGGATGTAAAATTGGCGCTCCTTCATTCAATTTCTCGGGTAGTAAAGACGAACGAATTCGAAAGCCGGACTTCGGAAAGGTCGTAATCAAAAACAACACAGAAATTGGGTATAACACAGTCGTGCAACAAGGAGTCGAACACGATACTGTTATAGGTGAGCATTCAGTCGTAAACAACCTATGTAATATTGGGCATGATGTGACAATAGGAAATTACGCTACTATCGGCTTTGGAAGTCGTATTTCCGGTCACACTAAGGTAGGAGATTCGGTCTATATTGGCCCAGGTGTAACAGTTATGAATCGGGTGCGAATTGGAAGCAACACCCAACTTGGTATCGGCTGCCTGGTACTTCATGACGTCAATGATGGTGAAATTGTCGCCGGCAGACCTGCTATTCCAGTCGATGAATTCAGACAAGAGCGCGCAGCATTAAAAAATCTGCTTCAGCTCGAACAATCCAATCGTGTTATCTCCACAAAAAAGAGAAGGTGGTCAAAAGTGGCATCTAGATGGATAACCTCCGTTCGACAAAAGTACTTTACTTGGTAGATACCGCTGTAAGAAATTGCTACTTAAATCATGTCGTCTGTTGATGTATTTGGGCGGAGGTTACTCTAGACATCAGTGATATTCTGGAAGCGCTTTTATTTCTTTGGCAGGATTCCCACCAATGAGGGCATTTCCCTCAGGAAATGACTTCGTAACCACAGCACCTGCTCCAACAATTGTATGCGGACCCAGTTCAACACCTGCTAATACAATCACATCGGCTCCCAACCAGCAATCCTTGCCAATACGTATCGGCTTAGTTTCAACGTAGTTTGAATAGTTGTTGAGTTCATGGTTCATAGAAATTAATTTCACACCTGGGCCAATCCAAACATTATTCGCTATCTCAATTCCATTTCTTCCGTCGAAATAGCATCCGGGGCTAATTCCCGGAAATCTTGAGCCTCGCTGTATATTTTTGGGTGATTTCACTTTAGTTGTCCAATGTACTGGCCAGTCTACGTTGCGATTGATTCCAAGAATCTTTTGAATAAACAAACACTTCACTAAATGCGACACACTGAGCTCGCCACTCCCCCAAGCGTCTCCGAAAACAAATTTAAATACTTTTCTCACTAGTCTCCTCCAGCCGCGATGCGTCGTTATATCTTACCCGACTCCACAGAAATATCAGGTAGACTGCGTAAAAAACAAATTGAGAAAAGCTCAATAACAATAACCCCTCTTCCAGGGTTTGATCGTTTTCAAAGGCATATACAATTGGACTTACAGTACTGATCAAAAGTATTAAGTTTGCAAGCAATCCTATTTTATTCTCTAGATGCAGTCCGTTCACCATACTCAGGGGAGCTGTAACAAATCGCATTGCGAAAACGGGAATCATAATTGTCGCCAAAGTTCCTGCTAACCGCCACTCTTCACCAAAGACGAAAGCAAACATGTCTTCTAGAATAAAGTAGGCGAGACCAAATCCTATAGCTGATAATAGCAATAGCTTCGCCAGTGTATTGACAAACAACGGCTCTATATTTTCTCCAGAACGAATACTCGCACCCGCTTGTTGATAAAAAACCTGCCCAATTGCATTTCCAATTATCAAAGTTGGAGCTCCCATTGTTCTGGTCACAAGTGAATACAGACCTGCCGAAGCCAAAGACACATAAGAACTAATTAGCACACTTGCAACGTGTATCGAGCCGGCATTAGCTACCCCTCCCAACACCGAATATTTTGGGAAATCAACATACTCTTTAATAATATCTTTAACAGACGTTGAGGATTGCTGCCCGAGCATATTGAAGCGAACAGCCTTCGCCAGTGGTACTACCGCTATCAAGTTTCCCAATACAACACCAACTGATAGCCCCAGTGCGCCTACCTTCAAAACGCCCAAAACTAGTTGAGATACTACGGAAGAAACAGCGCGAACGATATTTGTCTTCGCTACCGTAGCGTAAAAATCAAACCGAAGGTTCAGTGCATTCAGCACATTGGTGATCCCGATCAGGAACACACCCAGAGGAACAAGATAAATAACTGAAGATAGCCGCTCGCTTCCGAGCATTTTAGTAATAGTGCCTTCAAAAAAAATCGCGATCAGCAAGACTAAAGCCGATATCGCCAAGCAGATCGATACGGCAATATTAGCCAGCATATGTGCTTTTTCTCTCGACTCCGCAAGTGGGATTGCCATTTCATAGCGCAGTGTAGATACGGCGCCGATAATGACGGTTAGCGCCATATAGATAGCAAAAGCGCCAAAATCTTCTGGTGAAAAAATTCTTGTAAGTATTGGACTTGCTAGCAGAGGAAACGCTTGCGATACCGCCGTTCCACCGGCCAATATACCAACATTCTTGCCTTTTAATACCGGAGCATTTGAATTCATATCATTGTGCGCCGGTGTAATTCTGGGACCTTGGTATATTAGCTTGGATATTGAATATGACAAAAGATAAGACTGAAATTCACTAACCTTCTCATATCGGTCAGATATTGTACCCTACCGGTAGATTGGAGTTAGATACCTTGGCTTTTCCATCGCACGAAAGCCAAGGATCTACCTTTTCAAGCTAGATTTTTCTTAATTTCAAAGTTGATTTTTTGATTACTGTATCCAACCTCTACCAAATCACCCGAAGAAAAAGTGCCACCCAATATTTTTTCCGCCAATACATTCTCGATCTCATTTTGTATCACTCTTTTGAGCGGCCTTGCTCCATATACTGGATCAAAACCCACATCTGCGATCCACTCAATGGCTTCTTCGCTAAATATCAGTCCGATTTCTCGCTGTTTTAGTCGACTTGTTAGACCAACCAACTGGATTCGAGCGATATCCACCAACTCGGCTTTACTCAAAGATTCAAAAACGGTGATTTCATCAATCCTGTTAAGAAATTCCGGTCGAAAATGTCCGCTAACTACTTCCATCACCGATTCCTTCATCGCTTGATAATCAGCTTCAGAGGCCATTTCTTGAATCCGTTGGGACCCCAGATTGGACGTCATGATAATCACGGTATTGCGAAAATCTACTGTCCTTCCCTGACCATCAGTCAGTCTTCCATCATCTAACACTTGCAACAAAATATTAAAAACATCAGGATGGGCTTTTTCTACCTCGTCAAGCAGAATAACGGAATAGGGTCGACGGCGCACCGCCTCTGTCAAATAGCCACCCTCCTCATAACCCACATACCCCGGAGGAGCACCTATCAGTCTTGCAACTGAGTGCTTTTCCATAAATTCAGACATATCAATCCGTACCATGGATTCGTCAGTATCAAATAGAAATTCAGCTAATGCTTTTGTCAGCTCAGTCTTACCAACTCCTGTTGGGCCTAGGAATAGGAACGACCCATAGGGCCTGCTCGGGTCGGACAACCCCGCTCGGGATCTGCGTATCGCATTCGAAACAGCGCTAATCGCCTCTTCCTGCCCGATAACACGCTTGTGCAGGTTGTCCTCCATCTGCAAGAGCTTCTCTCTTTCTCCCTCGAGCATTTTCGAAACCGGGATTCCCGTCCACCGGGAAACAACTTCGGCAATTTCGTCTTCTGTGACGTTACTGCGTAGCAGGGTAGTTTCCGCGGCACTTTCATCATCTGCTGTCGCCAACTGCTTTTCCAGTTCAGGAATCCGGCCATACTGAAGTTCAGACATGCGCTGCAAATCACCCGCTCGCCTGGCAGCCTCAAATTCGATGCGGGTCCGATCAAGTTCTTCCTTGATATGCTGACTGCCCTGCACCGCCGACTTTTCCGCGCTCCAGACCTCCTCTAAATCTGCGTATTCACGTTCCAGCTGCTCAATTTCATTTTCCAACGCATCCAGCCGCTTTTTGGAAGCGTCATCACTCTCTTTCTTGAGCGCCTCTCGCTCCATTTTGAGCTGAATCGTACGGCGATCCAGTCGATCCATCGCTTCGGGCTTGGAGTCAATTTCCATGCGAATCCGGCTAGCCGCTTCATCGATGAGATCTATCGCCTTATCCGGTAAATTTCTATCAGTGATATAGCGATGGGATAGTGTCGCTGCAGAAACAATTGCAGGATCCGTAATATCCACACCGTGATGCACCTCATACCGCTCCTTCAAACCACGCAGTATGGCAATCGTGTCCTCAACTGAAGGTTCATCGACCAACACCTTTTGGAAGCGCCGCTCAAGTGCTGCATCCTTCTCGATATACTGCCTGTACTCATCCAAGGTCGTGGCACCGACGCAGTGTAGTTCGCCGCGAGCCAATGCGGGTTTCAACATATTTCCAGCATCCATCGCTCCTTCTGCCTTGCCGGCACCAACCATGGTATGCAGCTCATCAATAAAGAGAATAATTTGTCCTTCTTGTTTAGCTAGATCGTTCAGTACTGCCTTGAGACGTTCTTCGAATTCACCGCGAAATTTCGCACCGGCAAGTAATGCCCCCAAGTCCAGGGACAGCACCCTTTTATTTCGCACTCCTTCCGGCACTTCGTCATTGACGATCCGTTGCGCTAGGCCCTCAATGATGGCTGTTTTACCGACTCCCGGTTCACCGATCAGAACGGGATTATTCTTGGTACGTCGCTGCAGCACCTGAATCGCCCTGCGAATCTCCTCATCGCGACCGATGACCGGGTCCAGTTTCCCTTGCTCTGCTCTTTCTGTGACGTCAATCGTGTACTTCTCGAGGGCCTGCCTTTGCTCTTCTGCGTTAGGGTCATTAATGTTTTGACCACCGCGTACCGATTCAATTGCTGCCTCAATCGCTTTTTTATTTGCCCCTGCGTCTCGCAGCAATTGCCCAAGAACGGTTTTGTCTTCCACCGCAGCAAGTACAAAGAGTTCGCTGGCGATGTATTGATCTCCGCGCTTTTGCGCAAGCTGATCGCACAAATTCAGTAACCGGCCGCTGTCGCTGGAAAAATGCATTTCTCCTTGCGTGCCTTCTACACTAGCGATCTTGTCGATCGATTCTCCCAACGCTGATCTGAGCTGTGCAATATTAATGCCAGCCTGGGTCATTAGATGCCGAACCGATCCTCCATCCTGGTCCAACATAGCCTGCATGATATGCAGGGGTTCAATGAATTGATGACTGCGTCCCAATGCGCTACTTTGCGCTTCGCTGAGCGCTTGCTGGAATTTGGCGGTCAATTTATCCATTCGCATTTGATACCTCGTACGATAAAATTATTACCTTAAATAAAATGGGGTTATTGCCCAATGATTCAAGGAAAAAGTTTTATAACCGTACTGCGAGCAACCGTGATTATTTGATTGCAATTCCACGCAGATCGTATTCCGTGGCATCAGTAACTTTGACGTTAATCACATCACCGGTCTTACCGCTACAACCCGCCAATTCCACTTCCACGATGCCATCCACTTCCGGCGCATCCCCCTTGGTTCGCCCAATCGCCGAGTCTCCATCAATCGTGTCGAGCATCACGTCTAGGGTTTTTCCCACTTTGTTTCTAAGACGTGCAGTGGAGATCTCTTGCTGCGTTTCCATAAAGCGTTCAAATCGTTCTTTCTTGACCGATTCAGGAACTTGTCCCTCTAGCTGATTGGCACTGGCACCTTCTACATCAGAGTATTCAAAACACCCGGCTCGATCGATTTGTGCGTCCTGAATGAATGTCAGCAATTGTTCAAAATCAGCCTCGGATTCGCCAGGGAAACCGACGATAAACGTACTGCGAAGGGTCAAGTCAGGGCACTGATTGCGCCATTTTACAATTCGCTCAAGAACCTTCTCACTATGTGCGGGACGTTTCATCGCTTTCAATATAGAACGGCTTCCATGCTGAAACGGTATATCAAGATACGGCAGTATCACACCGTCAGCCATCAAGGGAATCAAATCATCCACATGCGGATAGGGGTACACATAGTGGAGCCGTACCCACGCGCCCATGTTCCCCAGGGCACGCGCCAGATCGGTGATATGCGAGCGAATGGGTGTCGCTCCATGGAATTCATTCCGGTATCGAATATCCACCCCATAAGCGCTGGTATCTTGAGAAACCACCAGCAACTCTTTGACTCCGGCGGCGATCAACGATTCTGCTTCGGCAAGTACTTCCGCCCCACCTCGACTCACTAAATCTCCGCGCATACTTGGGATAATGCAAAAACTGCAGCGGTGATTGCAGCCTTCCGAGATCTTAAGATATGCGTAGTGCCTGGGAGTCAGCTTTAAGCCGCCGGGAGGTACCAAATCAAGATAGGGGTCATGGGTGGGTGGAATATGAGCATGCACCGCTTCCATCACCTCTTCAGTAGCTTGGGGGCCAGTCACCGCCAGAAGATTGGGGTAATTTTGAGAGACCACATCGCCCTTGGCCCCCAGACACCCGGTCACAATTACTCGACCATTTTCGTCCATCGCCTCTCCTATAGCTTCGAGTGATTCCTCCACAGCGGCATCGATAAAACCACAGGTATTGACGATGACCAGATCTGCACCCGCGTAATCATTAGACATTTCATAGCCCTGAACCCTAAGTTCAGTGAGGATTCGCTCTGAATCAACGGTGGCTTTAGGGCAACCGAGACTGACAAATCCGATTTTTCCAGGGGAATCAGGGGTCATAAATTAGGTATTGGTGTAGTAAATGAATAAGCCATATCGGCCAGAGATGCTCAGTATTGAGGCGATCGCATACTTAATTGATGCTTGATGGTGCTGCCAAGTTCTTCGACAGAATAATTGGTTGAGTCGCAATAGGGCAATGAGAACCGCTCAAACATCGCTCTCGCTGCACTCACATCGCGTTGGCACTGACTGAGCGACGCATATCTGCTATCCGGTCGTCGTTCGGAACGGATTTGATGTAGCCGACGGGGGTCAATCACCAGCCCGAACAGTCGATCTTTATGGGCGAGGACAGCTTCTGGCAAGGTATCTTTCTCAAAGTCTTCATCCGTCAATGGATAGTTAGCCGCGTAAAAGCCAAACTGCAATGCTAAATACAGGCAAGTGGGCGTTTTACCTGATCGCGATGCAGCTAACAGAATGATATCTGCTTTATCGTAATCTCTGATATGCAAGCCGTCATCACAATACAAGGCGTAATTCACCGCGTTAATTCTCTGTGTGTATTGGGTCAGATCGGAAATACCATGGGATTGTCCGGGCTGATGGGAGGATTGCTGCCCAAGCACCCGTTCCATTGCGCCGATAAACGGAGAAAATACATCAAATATCTCTCCGCTCGATTCTCGCAACACAGCACTAAAATCTTCATCCACGAAGGTGGTAAATACCAAGGGACGGTTGCCAGTTTCTTCGGCAGCGCTATTTATTCTTTGTACTGCATCCGCGACCTTTTCCGGTGAATCCACAAAAGGGAGTGCGATTTGATTAAAGTCATTTTGCGGAAACTGACTTAACAGTGTGTGACAAAGAGTTTCTGCGGTTAGTCCACTTCGGTCTGAAATAATAAAGACCGGTCGGGTGTCACTTGTGTCGGGGCTGGTATTGCTCAAGGTTTCGCCAATCGATGAGTACTTCAAACGGGGGCTCAATTATAAGTGCTATATCTGCGTACGACACAGGCTGTTAAAATATTGGTCAGTCAATCAAATTCAAATCGTGAGGAGCAACCGTTGAGTAGCTGGATATTGTGGTTTAAAGATCTCGGGATGGAAGATGTACCCGTAGTCGGAGGGAAAAACGCTTCTCTGGGAGAAATGATCGCCAACCTGGCAAACGCTGGGATTTCAGTGCCAAACGGCTTCGCCACCACCGCTGACGCATATCGCGCATTTGTGAATCATGAGGGGCTCGCCGACAAAATCAACCAGCGATTGGATGGACTCAATGTAGATAATGTTGCAGATCTGCAAAAAGCGGGAGCGGAAATTAGAAGCATGATGATGGAACACCCCCTGCCCCCAGAACTCGACCAGGCCATTAGGGAGGGCTATGCCGAGATGGGGGGGAGTGTCGCCGTTCGATCATCGGCAACTGCAGAGGATTTACCGGAAGCGTCTTTCGCCGGTCAACAGGAGACCTTTCTGAACGTGGCCGGCATCGATCAGGTACTGCATTGCGTGCGTGAAGTATTCGCCTCATTGTTTAACGATCGTGCCATTGCGTATCGGGTACACCAGGGGTTTGCCCACGCAGACGTAGCCCTTTCAGCCGGGATACAACGCATGGTGCGAAGTGATCTTGGAGCGAGCGGCGTGATGTTTACCATCGACACCGAATCAGGGTTTGAAGATGCAGTATTTATTACCGCATCATGGGGGTTGGGTGAATGTGTTGTTCAGGGGTCAGTCAACCCGGACGAATTCTACGTGTATAAACCCGCGCTTGCTGCAGGCAAACCGGCCATCTTACGGCGCAACCGTGGTTCCAAACTCATCAAAATGGTCTACGCCGACGCTGGGCAGGATAACCCAGTAGAAATTGTCGACGTACCCGAAGATGAGCAATTTCGTTTTTCTATCAATGACGAAGATGTAGAGGCGTTGGCCAAAATGGCCATGACTATCGGTCAACACTACGGTCGTCCAATGGATATCGAATGGGGCAAAGACGGCGAAACAGGAGAACTGATGATCCTGCAAGCGCGTCCGGAGACCGTGCGCAGCCGAGATCATAAAAATACGCTGGAAAGATATCAACTCAATCAAACAAGCAAGGTACTGGTCACCGGTCGTAGCGTCGGTCAACGTGTGGGTAGCGGTAAGGTCAGGCTGGTTCCATCGATTGATGACTTGGATAAAGTGCAGGCTGGGGATATTCTGGTGACAGATATGACCGATCCTGACTGGGAGCCGGTAATGAAACGCGCTTCTGCGATCGTCACCAATCGTGGCGGGAGGACCTGCCACGCCGCTATTATCGCTAGAGAACTCGGCGTTCCGGCAATCGTAGGCTGTGAAGATGCGACGCAGGTGCTATCAGATGGGGCGCCTGTGACTGTTTCCTGTGCCGAGGGTGACACAGGAAATGTCTATGAAGGGGAACTTGAGTTCGACGTCATCTCCACCGACCTGGACAAAATGCCTGATCTACCATTCAAAATTTCGATGAATGTGGGCAACCCGGAACGTGCCTTTGCCTTTTCTCGCATACCTAATCATGGAGTTGGCCTCGCTCGCCTGGAATTCATTATCAATAATACGATTGGAGTTCACCCGCGCGCACTGCTGGAGAAAGACAGTTTGCCGGTAGACATGGCAAAAGTAGTTGATCGGAAAATGGCGGGATATGCCAGCCCGGCAAGTTTTTACATCGAGAAGCTAGTGGAAGGTATAGCCTCTTTAGGCGCGGCATTCTTCCCCAAGCCGGTCATTGTCAGATTATCGGATTTCAAGTCAAACGAATACGCTAATCTAGTGGGCGGTAGTCATTTTGAGCCGGATGAAGAAAATCCCATGTTAGGGTTTCGCGGCGCCTCTCGCTACATCTCCAACAACTTTCGCCCTAGCTTCGAAATGGAATGTGAGGCATTGCGCCGCGTGAGAAATGAAATGGGACTAACGAACATCGAAGTGATGGTTCCCTTTGTGCGGACTCTGAATGAAGCTGATAGCGTCATCTCGCTATTAGCCGAGAACGGACTAAAACGCGGAGAGAACGGACTTAGGGTGATCATGATGTGCGAAATCCCCTCCAACGCGGTGCTGGCTGATCAATTTCTAGAGCGATTCGATGGGTTTTCCATCGGCTCAAACGACTTGACACAATTCACTTTGGGCCTCGATCGAGATTCAGCAATTATTGCCCATCTTTTTGATGAGCGAGACGAAGCGGTGAAAGCCATGCTGGCGATGGCGATTCAGGCCTGCCGCAAGGCGGACAAGTACGTGGGAATATGCGGTCAGGGACCATCGGATCATCCTGATCTGGCAAATTGGTTGATGGAACAAGGCATCAGCAGTGTCTCACTCAACCCGGATACGGTGATCGAAACCTGGTTATTTCTAGCGAAAGACTAATCTGGCTTCGACCAGAGAACTGCTTTCGACGATATTCTGCTCATAAGCTCAGTCGGATTTCATTCGAAGGCCTTTTGAACGGTAGCAATCAACTCTCTGGCAAAGAAACCGACGCTGTTTTACGGCCGAATCAGAACTTCACTGCCACTGACATCGACAACAACGCCATCTGCTCTGATTAGAAGAATCGTAAATCCCTCTAGCTGGTCCCCTTCTCGATAGGTTCTGTTGCCAATCATGGCAAATCGTTTCACCTTATCTGTAGAGTAGGACACGACATCGAATCTAACCGCGTCCAATAGCCGTCTCTGACGCTCTGAAATTCCCGTGGCGGTAGGATCAACGCCCGATCTGGGCACGTCAGGTTGCGCAGAAGATGCCTGCAGCGGTTGCGTAGGATATGTTTGAGAATCGAACGACGGCACTCCAAGTTGAGCAGTGAGCACACGGGCTTTGGTTGCGAGTTTTTCCTTAAAAATACCTCCATAGTGCCGAAGAGGTTGCTGATAGAGATATGCTGCAGATGCAAGCACCAGGCAAAGTGCAATCCAAATCCACCAACCACTACGTCTTCCTCCAACCGATTTGTTGGCGGTACGTTTTTGTTGCACGATCGCTTCAAGTGATGGCACACCCTCGTTGTGCCGGTCGGCTTCTGCCTTTCGTATCGCGTCCAGTATGTTAGACATTATTCACTCCTGAACGGCACGCCGAGGCGGTAAATGAGGTCAAATCGGGATGATGTATCTGATGCAACTGGAGCCACTTTAGAGTCATTAGGTTCTAAAGACTGAGGGAAAACTTGCCCAGTCTGATCGCCTGGCTGTGAGGAGTTTTCACCGACTGCAATCACCACTTCGCCCGGTTTAGCAGTCACGTCATCACTTTTCACCAGCGTTGAGCTGCTGTCATGGACAGGCTTCGTGTTGCCACTATCTGTTTCGCTGACCGCGCCCTCTTGATCTCGTGCCATCTCTTTTTGAGTCACCGACTTACCACCTACGACTTCATCTGCTGTGCTAAAAAACCAATCCGGGTGCCATGCGCTTATCAGTTTATCGGTCACCCTGGACATCGCACCGCTGGATTGCAAGCCAATGACCGATACCACCAAAGCAGACGCCAATACTGCAAAAGGAAACCATCGTTTCAACCAGGACTTCTTCTGAGGACTCTCTGGCAAAATTTCTCCAGCCGCCGCGATGACCTCCTTTCTGCCAACTTTATCCTGATTCCTGCCGTATGCACCCATCAAAGCGGTGTCACAGATCACGTTGATCACCCTCGGTACTCCGTCACTATACCTGTGGACCAATCGCAGAGCGGAAGGGGTGAACAGCGATCGTTCGCAACCTGCTTGCTTCAACCGGTAACGAACATACTCCCTGGTTTCATCCAGCGTGAGCGGATCAAGTTTGAACCTTCCGACGATACGCTGGGAAAGCTGACGTAAATCATGCCTCCCAAGAATGTTGACCAGCTCCGGTTGCCCAATCAGAATAATCTGCAACAGCTTATCGGTACTTGTTTCCAGATTGGTTAATAAGCGCACCTGCTCAAGCACCTCTCGAGAGAGATTCTGCGCTTCATCGATAATCAAGACGGTATGTCGACCGGCGGCATGAGACTTTAATAAATACTCGTTCAATGAGGAAAGCAACTGCTTTAACGTAGCGGCAGGCGGGTACGAAATATCGAGTTCATCGCAAATTGTCTCGATCATCTCCTTTTCGTTGATGCGGGGATTGAGCAAAAGCGCGACGTCGACATTTTCAGGCAAGTGCTGAAGCAGATAGCGACTAACTGTAGTTTTCCCCGTTCCCACTTCTCCGGTAAGTTGCACAAAACCACCAGACTGCTTTAGGGAATACAGCAAATGCGCCACCGCGTCACGATGACTTTCGCTCATGTACACAACCCGATGATCTGGAACGATCGAAAAAGGTGCGTTGCTTAATCCAAAATACCCCTGATACATATCAAAGCGCTAGTGTTTTTTTGGACAATTTGCGTTCATATTGCTACCCCGCCTTTTTGACGGAAGAAAATTTACACTGCTCCAAAGTCCAGTCTATATCCTGTATTTTAAGGATACTGCAAGATGGACCTCCATGATTTCTGACCAGACCAGCCGCGCCAGGATTCACCAGCCACGGTAGCGAATCCACATCAGCACGCTGGACGTGTGTATGCCCAAAAACCACCATTCGAACATTCGGATATTTGTAGGCCAGAGAATAGTGATCGACCTCGATGCGTGGAACTCGATGACCATGCTCAATCGCAATATCTCCACCACATACGCGAACAATCACTGACTCGGGAAGATCATGCAACAGTTTTTGATCTTCAGGCTTCCAGGTTGCTGAAAAATCGTTATTTCCACGTACACCAATCACTGAGTCAAGTTTTGGCGTCAGCGTCCGCAGCACTGACGCACCCATGATGTCACCTGCGTGCAGAACAATATCAGATTGGTTCGCCAGGTTGATCACTTCTGGGGCAATCTGGCCATGGGTATCCGAAATCAGACACACTTGGAGCTGTCGATACGCAGAAAAATCGATCACATCAATTTGGTCGTTGTTCGTCATTTAACATCACTTAAGGTTGACACCCAAATTTCAGTGAAAACCATGCATTGTTTATTAGAGTTAAATCCATAACCATTTTGGCGCCAAGGCGCATCACTCAAAAAGTCGGTATTTTGCTCTCTAGAAATGGGATTGGTTTACTGGCCTGCGGATAGGTATGATATCACCGATCAGACAGAGTTCCCCCGGAACCTGACTGTCAAAGTACGTTTTCCGGCAACACCGCAATGCCATACTTATCATCGCGGTGCGCGCCGCTGCCAATCCATTTTAGCCAAGAACAATCTCTATGACGCTGGAAATTATCGTGCTCGCTGCGGGTCAGGGTACCCGCATGAAATCTCATTTACCCAAAGTACTCCACCCGGTAGGTGGAAAACCAATGCTCATGCACGTTCTGGACAGCGCGGCATCTTTAAGTCCAGAAAAGATACATGTTGTAACCGGCTTTCGTAGTGAAGAGATTCAAAATTCAGTGGCCCACTACGCTCCAGACTACCTCTCTACCATCGCATGGGTACATCAAGAGAAACAGCTAGGCACCGGACATGCGGTGATGCAAGCGATGCCAGCGGTTAACCCCAATGCCCACTGTCTTATTCTTTATGGGGATGTGCCGCTTGTTGACCGGCAGGTTCTCAGCGCTATTGCGAAATTGGACGCCTCTCTGGTACTGCTGACCTCCAAACCCGAAGACTGCGAGGGCATGGGAAGAATCCTGCGGGACGAGGAGAATCGAGTAACCGGAATCATTGAGCAAAAAGACGCCAGTGATGCCCAGAAACAAATAGAGGAAATCAATACCGGCATCATGATGTGTAAAGGGAGAGACCTTAGTAACTGGTTAAACCATCTCGGAAATAATAACAGTCAAGGTGAATACTATCTTACCGATGTCGTTGAGATGGCAGTATTTGATCAGAAGCCCGTCGAAGCAGTCGTTGCTGCAGATTCTGCCCGATTCGCCGGCGTCAACTCGAAACTGGATCTTGCAACTGCAGAGCGCACCTATCAGAAGTCGCAGGCGGTTGAATTGATGAATGGCGGCGTAACCCTTCTTGATCCTGATCGCATTGATATTCGGGGGAACGCATCGTTTGGGCAGGACTGTTGCGTCGATGTGAACGTGATCCTGGAAGGTGAAGTATCCATCGGTTCGGGTGTCGTGATCGAGCCCAACTGTATTATCCGCAACAGTCAGATCGGCGATTACACACGTATTTTGGCCAATACGTTAATCGAAGATGCTGTCGTAGGGCAGCGTTGCCAAATTGGTCCGTTTGCCAGACTTCGACCAGATACCAAATTATTGGATGAGGTTCGTATTGGTAACTTCGTCGAGATTAAAAATAGTGAATTCGGCAATAGTTCAAAAGCAAACCACCTCGCTTATGTGGGGGATAGCTCCGTTGGAAGCAACGTCAACATCGGTGCCGGTGTGATTACCTGTAACTACGACGGCGCCAACAAACATAAAACGACCATAGGAGATGATGTATTTGTTGGGTCTGATTCACAGTTGGTTGCCCCGGTCACCATCGAATCAGGAGCCACCATTGGCGCAGGGGCCACGATCACAAAGAACGTCCAGAAAAATGATCTCGCCATTTCCCGCGCAAAGCAGGTTGCGATCAAAAACTGGGAACGGCCCAAGAAAAAGTAGTCGGTGCCAATGCTTTTAGGTTAAAGCGAAGAATTACTTCTTCAAAAGCCAGACATAGCACGGTACCAACCAGTAAATATAACGCGCCATAAGCTTCGCTACCCGCGCTTTAGTCGTCCCTGGCTGCATCATATATTGCGCCGCATATTTCTCCGGCGAATGAATGATTGGTCGGGTAAAATCGATGATTTGGAATTGATGAACCAAGGAACGAAGCCCCCATAGCGTGAAGTGGGTTTCGTAATATTCTTTTCCGCGTCCGGCGAATCTGACGTAATAATGGGCGAGAAATTTAGGAATGACAGATAGCAGTGGCAAATTGTAGTGAGGCTCGTTCCACATTAATCGATTGCCGGCGGCAAAGTAACAAACCCCACCGGGTTTAAGAACACGGTAAATTTCGCTCATCATTTTGCTCGCATCGGGTACATGCTCATACACCTGCGAACAGATTACAACATCGTAGGAATTTTCTTTCGCGTCGATATCCATTGCATCCCCACCTTGAATTCAAGGTTTGGGCTTTCGAATTGGTCTTTCGCAAAGTTATTGGCATTTTCATCGATATCGATGCTGGTAACCGCCCGAA
>JAHQWE010000055.1 GCA_019633985.1 Acidiferrobacterales bacterium
CAACCACCGCCAATACCGGCTATTCCTAGTCCACCACCAGCTCCTCGAGTGGTGCATACCGTGATTACCGCTGAGGAGACCGAGGGAAGTTGTGGATCGCTCCATGAGTTTGTACTTGATGTACAGAAACTGGAATCCAAAGCAAGAAAGGAGCTACTGGATGAACTGAGCAGCTACGAAGGAGGAAAGTTTTCCTGTGATCGATTAAAAACCGGGCTACTACTTAGCCAGATCGGAAAAACAATCAGAGAAGACAATTTGGCAATCGAAATTCTCGATGAGTACGACAACGCCGATCAGCTGCATGGAGATAACCAACAGCTGGTGCAACTACTTTTATTCCAAAGCAGGGAAAGAAAACGACTGCATATATTGTTGAGCAAATTGGGCGAGCAACTGGTAGCGCAAAAATCGCTGTCAAAAACCATGTCCGAAAACCTCCTCACTTTACAGCAGAAAATGAATCAACTTCAGAAACTTGAGACAGATATCAATGAAACGGAACAATCTATCGCTACACCCAGCACAAGCAGCCTCGACACAGAAACCGAAGAGAATACTGGTAGTTGATGACGATCCAGGGCTGCTTCGTCTGCTTTGCATTCGCCTGAAGGCTTACGGTTTCGATCTCCATACTTCTGAGTCTGCGGAGCAGGCACTTTCCGCATTGCCGGCGTTCCAACCCGATGTGATCGTGACCGATTTACGTATGCCTGGTATGGATGGCATGGCGCTTTTCCGTCAGGTACATGAACAATACCCGACACTGCCCATTATTATTTTGACCGCCCACGGCAATATTCCCGACGCGGTAGCAGCAACCCAGGAAGGTGTTTTTTCGTTTTTGACCAAGCCTTTTGACAGTCAAAAGCTCCTTGCCGAAATCGAAATGGCAATTCAGGTGGGCAATGCCAATGAAACCGATGAATCTACATCTACCAAGAATGCTTGGCGCAAAGATATTATCGGTTGTAGCCCACAACTGGAAAACCTGCTCCTCGAAGCACGAAGGGTTGCCCCGAGTGACGTCAGCGTATTGATACAAAGCCCTAGTGGTACCGGCAAGGAACTGTTGGCAAGGGCAGTCCACGATATCAGCCATCGTGCAGATAAACCATTTGTGGCAATCAATTGTGCGGCTATTCCAGAATCTCTATTTGAGTCCGAATTGTTCGGCCATAGTAAAGGCGCGTTCACTGGCGCAGACAAAGACCGCGTGGGTATGATTGAAGAGGCCAATGGTGGCACGCTCTTTCTCGATGAAATTGGGGATATGCCTCTGGATGTCCAAGGTAAGATGCTGAGATTCCTGCAGGAAAAACAGATTCGCCCGGTTGGCGCCAACACTCAAGTACCGGTGGACGTCAGAGTGATTTCAGCAACTCACCACAATCTGGAGAACAGTATTCAAAGCAATGAGTTTAGGGAAGATCTCTTTTATCGTCTGAATGTCATTACCCTGGAACTTCCACCACTGGCCGAACGTCGAGAAGATAT
Source organism: Acidiferrobacterales bacterium (assembly GCA_019633985.1). Lineage (GTDB taxonomy): Bacteria > Pseudomonadota > Gammaproteobacteria > Arenicellales > Poriferihabitantaceae > VYFG01. The sequence goes on from JAHQWE010000055.1 coordinate 1,498, forward strand.
CTCGCTGCTGGCGAGTCACTTCCTACGCCAAATCCATGAGCGCGACAGCAATTGTGTGGCGCGTAGTTTTTCCCCTCAGGCGATGGCCCTTCTCACCATGGCCAAATGGCCCGGAAACATCAGACAGCTGATGAATGTGGTGGAACAGGTTGCAGTACTTTCCACCACGCCGTTGATACCCGAGTCGCTGGTATTGCGCGCCTTAAAAGGTGAGAGTAACCGCATCGAGTCTTTTGCTGAAGCGCAAGGAAGATTTGAACGGGATTATTTGATAAAAACCCTGCAAATGACGGCGGGCAATGTCACCCACGCAGCCAAACAGGCGGGTCGTAATCGCACCGAGTTTTACAAGCTGCTACACCGTCACAAGATCGATCCAAAACACTATCGGATCGCCGCAAAGGCCGCTGCGCGATAGGTCATTCTATCGTGTCGACCACACAGCAACCTGCTCGTTTTTTCGATCTTGGGGATGTGTCGCTGCAAAGTGGCGGCACACTGTATGCGGCCAAACTGGCGTATCAAACTTATGGCGATCTGAATCAAGCCAAAGACAATGTCGTGGTATTACCGACGTTCTACACTGGTAATCACATACGGAATGAGGGGTTCTTCGGGCCGGATCGCGCGATCAACCCCAACAAACATTTCATTATCTCGGTTAACCTCTTCGGCAATGGCTTCTCCACGTCGCCCAGCAATGCCCACCCCAAGAACGCCGGTGCTGCTTTTCCGCTCGTTACTTTTTTTGATAATGTATTTTGCCAACACCGCCTGTTAACGGAAGAATTCAAGATAAAAGAAATCGCACTGGTCGCGGGATGGTCGATGGCGGCGTGTCAGTCTTATCAGTGGGCGGTGCAGTTCCCCGAGATGGTGCGCAATATCCTGCCCTTTTGTGGCTCCGCCAAAACATCGATCCACAACATTGTTTTTCTGGAAGGCGTTAAGGCGGCACTGACTGCGGATCAAAACTTTCAGGGTGGCCATTATGGCGAGGCGCCCGAAGCAGGATTAAAAGCCTTTGGTCGTGTTTATGCCGGTTGGGCCTTTTCGCAAACTTTTTATCGGGAAGAGCTGTTTAAGGAACTCGGCTTCGACACCTATGAAGCACTATTGAAAGACTGGGAGGCAGATCATCTCAACTGGGATGCGAATGACCTGCTTGCCATGCTAGCCACCTGGCAAGCGGGCGATATCAGCGCAAACCAGCACTTCCAGGGAGACTTTATCAACGCCTTAAATTCAATCAAAGCCAAGTGCATCACCATTCCCTGTTCGGATGATCTGTATTTCCCCCCGGAAGACAACGAGTTCGAAGTGATGCATATGAAGAGGGGCGAATGCCGGACATTCGCATCCCCCTGGGGGCACTGCGTCGCCTCACCCGGAAACTGCCCGGCTTTTCACGATTACCTGGATGCAGCAATCATAGAACTTCTCGATACATAACCGACACCAATCGGCAATTTAGATATCTGGAATCAGCCTTTTGCCCAAACTGACCGCATTGTCATTGATATAGCCCAGCGCTTCATAAAACTGAACTACCTGCTGGTTAGTACCTCGAACCTGGAGGTTAAGTTTGGGGCAGCCAACCTCGATTAGTACTTTCTCCGCCTGACGCACTAATGCTGTTGCATACCCTCTCCTTTGGTGTTTTGACGAAACCGCGAGATAATTGATCCAACCACGATGGCCATCGAATCCCACCATCATCGAAGCCATCAATTCACCGGCAAGTTCACCAACGAAAAAGGTGTTTGGATCCACTGATAGTTTGCGATCAATATCCTTGTCTGGATCGTTCCACGGCACCACTAAACCCGATTCCCGCCATAGAGTAATGACTGAAGAGCGATCGGCTTCGACATAGATACGTATTTTCATCTCCGGCTCTGCAAAACCGAAATCGTATCAGAGTTCGCTTTTACATAGCCCTTTCTCAGGTAACAGCCCATCGCGCATTGCACCACGCATCGAGTCTGCCGCCTTGTCCCAGATTTTGATGTACTTGTGCGCTAAAGATGCAACAACTTCTGGCTCTCTTTCATCAGTGGACAACGCTTTGTGTAAATCTGTCCAGCGTACCCACAACCAGTCACTCCGCTCCACCCTTGCTTCGCAGGGGTGATCCGGGAAAATCAAAGGCGACGTAAAGGGCACCTCCGCGACAAAGGTGGCATGACCGTGATCCATACTGGGCTTCATGGTAGATAGCTGGTTAGCGTCTGGCCCATCAAAGACACATCGTGTCTCTTCGTTGAATTCTCGAGCGGCTGTCTCCGCCAGACTTTCCCCTTCTTTATCGCCACCTGAAAAAGCGGCATAAGACTGGCGGCTCGGTTTCGGATCAAATGCCAGCAATACGTATGCACCGTCCTCGATACAAGCGTATGGCACTACGCCTGCTGAGCCAGAAAATGCGACACCTGAAAACAACAGGCTCGCAACGAACAAACAATACTTCATAAATATACTCCAGTAGACTGCATATCAACCCATACATCAAGCTGACGGCAGGGTATCTCTATTACACCATCCTAGAACAATAGTGTGAATCTGTACTGAATAGTTTGCGATAATCTGGTGTTAATCGCTGTCAATTTCTAGCAATGCCAGAACTCTGGATACCCGTCACTATCGCCGCGGCATTTTTTCAAAATTTGCGCTCGGCCTTTCAAAAACACCTCAAAGGTCGGCTATCCAACACCGGCGCTGGCTACTCCCGGTTTGTCTACGCCCTTCCTATAGTCGCTTGTTACGTATGGATGCTCAATCACTACCAGGGAATGGCGCTCCCAGACGGCAACGCAAAGTTCTATCTTTTCTGTTTTCTGGGCAGTGTGTGCCAGATTTTATTCACGGTATTTCTGCTACGCTTATTCGCGTTTCAGAGTTTTGCTGTCGGCACCACATTTTCGAAACTTGAAGTGGTAATGGTGGCGGTACTTGGCGCACTAATTTTGGGGGACAGTCTCAATTTTTACGGCATCGCTGCGATACTGATTTCAACCTGCGGATTGTTCGCGCTTTCGCTGGGGCAAGCCAAGCTAACGGTCAACGGCCTACTGAGTGGAATCTTGCAAAAGCAGACTGCTATGGGCCTGATATGCGCTGCCTGGCTAGGAGGCTCTGTGGTATTTTTCAGAGGCGCAGCTCTTGCCCTGGCCTTCGACGAATTTGTTATGGCAGCAGGATATACGCTACTGATCGCTTTGATCATGCAGACCTTCTTAATGGGTAGCTATCTCGTACTGAAAGAACCCGGAGAAATAACCCGCGTGTTCAAAGAGTGGCGATACGCTGGATTGGCCGGCTTGTTTGGCGCACTGGCATCCATCGGCTGGTTCACCGCCTTCACTTTGCAAAACGCCAGTTACGTTCGCGCTGTTGGCCAAATCGAATTACTCTTCACCTTTATCGCAACGGTTTTCTTCTTTCGAGAAAAAGTCAGCCGATTCGAACTTATTGGAATGATTCTGGTAGTTACGGGCATCGTGTTGCTTCTGGTCAAAGGCTAGCGAAGCTGGTTTCAAAAACTCTCTCGAACAGGACTATCGCGATTTGTTCAGCGATAGCGCTGAATAAATTGAGTTCGAGTCTAGATAAGGTGTGGAAGCATGCGCAACCTAAATTAGAGGGCGGCATGACCTGCTAATAGTGTCTTTTCTCTAAACGTATCGATAAAATAACGTAAGTTGCAAATAAAAACTTAAAATGTTCAAGAGGAAAGGGAATTAGTGTGACACAGCGTCAAAAAAGAAATGAAATTAATATGACACCCATTCATATAACTAGCTGTTACGTGTATTAGATGAAACTCACCAAAGGTCTAAATCTAGTTATCGGTTTCTTATCCATTGTTAGCGTAGTAGGGATGCTAAGCGTTTCGTTTATTTTGCCGGAGTTTATGAACTCTGAGAACATTATCCAGAACTTAAAACTGAGAAATATGCTTCAGCCCATTTTTATGTATCTAGCGATATTTTTAGTTATTAGTTACCTGATTTACACATTGATTGGAGGTAGGGTAGCGAAAGAAAGAAAATTTTTATGGGCGGGGTTATTAATAGTTGCTAATGTTTTGGTTGTGCCGTTTTTTTGGTATTTTGAGTTATGGAAAAATCAGCACCACACGTAACAAGAAATCGAATCGGACTGGCTATCGCCAGCCGATTGGTTGAGCGTTATAAGCTCAATGAAAATTGAATATCCAATAGAATGGGATGAACGAGATCATCTCGAGAGGCCCTGTAAGGGGTGGCTGGAGAATGTAGTGGTAACGGACAGAAATGGAGTAAAACACCAACTGTGTTTTTATGATCCAACTAGACTAAATCAGGATCTAACGGAAGAGCTAAAGAATGGGAAAGCGGGTATTGTAGAAAGAGGACTACTGATAGTTCCCGAGGTATCTAAAGACGCTA
>JAHQWE010000056.1 GCA_019633985.1 Acidiferrobacterales bacterium
GAGGCAGGAAGTGGCGTAGCTCGCTAACCCGCTCGGATAGTGGTGCCCATGCCTGCGAGTTGATCTATGTTCAAGATTTCAAGATTTTGTAAAAGCCTCGCCTTCATAGTGTTGAGGCCGAGAAAAAGCTTCGAGCTTCACCTTGCAGCTCCTGCAGTACCAGTTCGGTTGCTGAAAAAGTTGTGCTGAAACAGGCCAGGGGAACGGTATTGCTCCCAAATAGCGTTTGAGTGGTCTTCAGACTTTAATTTACATGAGTCTGAAACAGGGAAGCGCTATCGGTATAATTCGCGGTTTTAAGCGTCTGTTGCCGAATGTCTGAAAAACGCTATATCTCCGCCGAAGAACTATTAGAAGATTCGTTCCGTCTAGGTGTACAAGTGATCAACAGCGGGTTTCGGCCTGACTTTATTGTTGCAATTTGGCGTGGAGGAACGCCCGTGGGTATCGCAATACAAGAGTTGCTTGAGCACTTTTCGATACACACTGACCACATCAGTTTGCGTACATCGCTCTACAAAGGAATCGCCAAAACCAAAAAGAATGTGCGTGTTCACGGTTTGGGATATTTAGTGAAAAATCTCAATGCGCATAATTCTCTTCTTATTGTTGATGACGTATTTGACTCAGGTCGCAGTATCGATGCGGTGATTGACCAGCTTACAGCGAGAACACGTCGCAATACACCCCACCAGATCAAGGTCGCAACTCCCTGGTTTAAGCCCGGCAATAACGCGACGACACGGGTGCCAGATTTTTATCTACATGAAACGGATCAATGGCTGGTTTTCCCCCATGAAATAAATGGATTGAATGAAACGGAACTGGATCAAGGGAAAGGTAAATTATTTGAGATTATGCAACAGGTAAGCGTGCCGGAAAGTGTGAGGACGGATGGCAGCTAATGCACAGAACTTTTCTTCAATCTCGTTTCTTTCGTGAAGTGAATCGTTACTTCGGGTTGTGCTTGATTGCGGTGATATTGACAGGCTGCAATGAAGATGAATCAGCCATGTTTTGCATAGAACAATCGCCCGGCCCGTCCGGCATTAATGTTTCCAACCAATGCAATGAGACCGTTACCGTAAAAACCGATACGAGCGAAATGCTGATTATTGCGGCGGGTCAAACCCACGAGCTGCTGCGAGCCGGGCAGCAACTGGGCGCTTGTTTTTCTCCAAAGGAGCCGGGAATTAATGGACAGCGGTTTCGCTGTGATTGAAGGTGATTGACGGCTATTGACGGTTGCGGAGTGCGCGGATGCTGGCGAGATGTGCTCGTCCGGTATCTTGCTGTTGCTCCGGAGAGAGGGATAGTTGGTCTTCCCATTCTACATCTTCAGCAGGTAGTTCTTGCAGGAATCGACTTGGTTCACACTCTACGCTATCTCCGAAACGCTTTCGACGCCTAGCGTAAGATAGTGTCAGAGAGCGCATTGCCCGGGTGATGCCAACATAAAATAATCGACGCTCTTCCTCATCACTGCCTTCTTCCACTGAAACCTTATGAGGCAGAATATTCTCTTCGACACCGACAATAAAGACATGGGGGAATTCGAGTCCTTTGGCAGCATGCAGTGTCATCAAATTGACCTGGTCAACGTTCTCTTCGTCTTTTTGTTGGTCCAGTGCGTCGTTCAGTATAAGTTCGGTCACCAACTCGGGTAGGGTACGATCCTCTGTCGCTTGACGATCGGCAGCTTCCAACCAATCCACCAATAGTCGCACATTCTCCCAACGTCGATCAGCATCTGCGGTCTCACAAGACTTATGCAACCAACGCTGATACTCCACCGCTTCCAGCAAGGCGTTAACGCAGTCAATCGGGTCACCGTCTGTAGCGCGCTTTGAGAGAGCTCCCATTTCATTGCCGAATGCTTGTAACGATTTTGCCTGACGAGATTGCAATATGAGGTGGAGCTCCGGATCCGCCAGAGTATGAAACATGCCCTGACCGCGCTTACCGGCTAAACCTGCGAGTTTTTCAAGACTTGAGGCGCCGATGCCGCGCCTTGGAGTATTAATAATGCGCAAAAACGCGGTGTCGTCGGAAGGATTGGTAAGCAATCTGAGATAGGCCATAACGTCGCGGATTTCCCCACGGTCAAAAAACGAAGAGCCACCACTGATTTTGTAGGGAATCCTCATCTCGCGCAGCTTGATCTCCAACTCCCTCGCCTGATGGTTACTTCGATAAAGTATGGCAAAGTCCCCATGACTACTCCGGTGTTTAAACTGATGACGCATGATGCCGGACACAGCACGTTCTGCCTCGAGTTTTTCATTGTCTGCCGGAATAATACGAATAACTTCGCCATGCCCAAGATCACTCCATAATGATTTATCAAAATGGCGAGGATTGTTGGCAATGACGTGGTTGGCCGCTTTTAAAATTCGCGCACTCGAGCGGTAGTTTTGTTCGAGTTTGGTCACCGTGAGATTAGGAAAGTCTTCCGCTAGAACAGCCAGATTTTGCGGCTGTGCGCCGCGCCAGGCGTAAATCGATTGATCGTCATCACCGACTACCGTCAGACGTTTGCCGTCCCCAGCCAGCTGTTTCACCAGTTGGTATTGGGCAGCGTTGGTATCTTGATATTCATCTACCAAAAGATAACGGATTCGCAGCTGCCAGCTGCGGCAGATTTCTGGCTGGTCGCGGAAAAGTTGTGAAGGCAGAAAAATCAGATCATCCAAGTCCACGCTGTTACAGGCGAGCAAGTAACGCTGGTATTCCTTGTAAGCGGAAGCGGCAGTTTGCGCGATAGGATCCTCTGCAAATTGTAGGGCCTCTGAAACACTCAAGCCCAAATTTTTCCATCCGGAGATTCTCCGAGCCACCTGGTTTACCAGGTCTTTATTGTGAATAGGATCTGCACGCAGCGTTTCCGAGAGTACGGTTGTGACATCCCGCGGGTCGATGATGCTAAAACCACTGCGAAGCCCCAGATCTTTGGCATGAAGACGAAGTATCTTCATGCCCAAAGAGTGAAAGGTTGAAACGGTAAGGCCTTGAAGGTTTTCAGCCTCTCCGAGTCGTTGCTGCAGACGCTCCTTCATTTCCCGCGCAGCTTTATTGGTGAAAGTGACCGCTGTGATGTCAGCAGGGGAGACAGCCCGGTTTTGTATCAGCCAGCTGATTTTTTCAGTAATGACACGGGTTTTGCCACTACCGGCCCCGGCGAGCACCAGCAGCGGGCTACCAAGGTGTTCTACGGCCTGTTTCTGGGGGGAGTTAAGGGTCGACACAAAAGGCGTGGAGTTTAGTGGCAGGCTTGCAAAAAAGACAGATTAAGGTGGGATTTATTGAACCAGTAGACCAGTTTGTTAACTTATCTCCCCAGCGCATTATATTTTGTCTCCAGACGTTGTTTTTTGGGGGAAAATTGTCGCTGTCAGATCGCCTTTTCTGGAAAAAACTTGAATAGAATACGCGACCAATATAAAACTCTCGAGTGTTTACCAAAAGAAACAAACACATACGGGTTTGGGTGAAAGAGGTTTCGGGAAACTGGACAAAGATTGAGAGTCAGAGTATTGATCCCGAAATTAAAACTTTGTGACAAAACAGGTATCAGTGAAATAGATACCAAAGTGAATTAACACCAATCGAGATAGTGACGATGAGCGACGAAAACCTTGACGACGATATTGATTTGTCAGCTCTGCCTGATGATGAACTTGTTGAGCAAATGCATGACGACCTTTACGACGGTTTGCGAGATGAAATCGTGGAAGGAACCGAGATTCTTTTGAGCCGCGGCTGGAGCGCGAGTAAGGTTCTAGACGAGGCTCTGGTTGAAGGGATGCGCATCGTCGGTATTGATTTTAGAGACGGTATTCTCTTTGTTCCTGAAGTGCTGATGTCGGCCAATGCGATGAAAGGCGGCATGGGAATTTTGAGACCTCTTTTGGCTGAAACTGGCGCTGAGCCGATCGGTAAAATGGTTATCGGTACCGTGAAAGGGGATATCCACGACATTGGAAAGAATCTGGTGGGTATGATGATGGAAGGCGCGGGATTTGAAGTGATCGATTTGGGTATCGATAATCCGGTTGAAGACTATCTGGCAGCGATCGAAGAACACAAACCAGATATTCTGGGCATGTCAGCACTACTAACAACTACGATGCCTTACATGAAAGTGGTGATTGATACCTTGGTGGAAAAGGGCATTCGGGACGACTGTATCGTTTTAGTCGGCGGAGCGCCGTTGAATGAAGAGTTCGGTAAGGCGGTTGGCGCTGATGCTTATTGTCGTGATGCGGCGGTGGCGGTTGAAACTGCGCAGAATCTGATTTCACAGCGTCGCGCGGCATAACGACTTCGACTGGGTCGGTTGTGATACTAGGCACGTTCAATGAATCTGCAAAACCCATTGCAACAGACCCGAGACAATCATTCGACCTCGCGTTCAGAATTACAACACGGCGATACACCCGGAACGCATACTGAACGTGTATTGGTTATAGCCTGTGGCGCGCTGGCACCTGATCTGGTGCGTGTACGTGACATGAACGGTTGGGATCATATCGATTTTCAATGCTTGCCTGCCGAACTACATAATCAGCCTCAGCTGATTACCGGAAAAGTTCGAGAGAAAATCCAACAAAATCGCAATGCGTACAAGACCATTTTTGTCGGATACTCGGATTGTGGAACTGGTGGACAGCTCGATGCGTTAATTGAGCAGGAAAAAGTGGAAAGGCTGCCCGGTGCACACTGTTATGAAATGTTCTCTGGCAGCGAAACGTTCGATGCGTTGCATAAAAAGGAACTCGGCACTTTCTACCTGACAGATTTCCTGGCACGGCATTTCGAAAGACTCATTGTTCGGGGTTTAGGAATCGACAAACACCCCGAGCTGAAAGAACTCTACTTTAGCAATTACAAGAAGCTCGTTTATTTGGAGCAGTGTCCTGATGAAAAAATTGAATCTCGTGCCCAAGAAGCCGCACAGCTTCTCGAGCTGGAATACGAAAAAATACATACTGGTGATGACTATTTGACACAGTCGTTGAACGTCATCGTCAATCCTGAGAAAACTGCTTAAATTAGAGGATCAAAACTCACGAATGGCAAATCTGATTACAGTGTATTGGCGGGATATTCCTGCTCAAGTGATGGCGAAGGAACGGCGAACAACCGCCAAGGTTGAGCTAAGCCCCCGTTTTGCTGACGCGATTGATCGTGCTGCGATGCGTGGCGGTGCGGCTGGCACTGATGCCTATCTGGAGGAATGGCGACGCGAAACAACGGCTTGCGGCGCTGATTTGCAGGCGGAAGCGGATGCCGCTGCCGCAAAGCTGGAAGAAGCTTATGACAAGGAGCGACTGCTGGCTTTGATTAAAAACGAAGGTCGGGATACCGCCTAAACTTTTACGTGATCCGATAAGGACCACTCTATTTTCTTAACTCAGTACCATGACAGATACAGTAATTAGTTCCGCCACCAAGGAAGTCAAAATAGGATTTGATCAGCCATTCGTCATCATCGGTGAGCGTATCAACCCCACGGGAAGAAAAATCCTGGCGGAAGAAATGAAAAATGGCGACTACAGCAGAGTTGAAAGCGACGCACTTGCACAAGTGGCCGCTGGTGCCACGATGCTGGACGTCAATGCCGGGATTCCGCTAGCAGATGAGCCTCGTATACTCGCTGAGTCAATCAAGTTGGTTCAATCGATTACCGATGTACCATTATCGATTGACTCTTCAATCGTGGCAGCGCTGGAGGCGGGGCTGGAAGTGTATGAAGGTAAACCGTTGCTCAATTCGGTCACTGGCGAGGACGAACGACTGGAAGCAGTGCTGCCTTTGGTTAAAAAATACGACTGCGCCGTTGTCGCAATTTCCAATGACGAAGCAGGTATTTCTGAAAACCCGGATGATCGTTTTGTTGTCGCGAAGAAAATAGTGGAGCGTGCAGCAGACTATGGTATTCACTACAGTAATATTGTGGTGGATCCACTGGTGATGCCGGTTGGGGCGGTGAACAGCGCTGGAAAACAAGTAGTGCATCTGGTCAATCGTTTGCGAGAAGAGCTCAAAGTCAACACAACCTGTGGTGCTTCCAACTTCAGTTTTGGCATTCCAAATCGCAAGGGTATGGATGCGCATTTTCTTAGTATGGCAATTGGTGCTGGTATGACATCGGCGATTACCAATCCGCTCCATGAGGAGGTAATGCAAGGTGTCATGGCTGGCAATGTTGTAATGGGGCACGATGCAAACTGCGCTGCCTGGCTCAAGCGTTATCGACAACCTGCGGCTGAAGGTGAAGGTGCAGCAGGTGGGCGTAGCGGTCGGCGACGTCGTCGAAGCGCCTGATTTTCAATGCAGCAATCTCGGCGATTAAATGGTGGTTGTCTTTGCGGTGGCGTGCGCTATCGTCTGAGTGGTCCGATGCGAGAAGTAGTGAACTGTTTTTGTGATCAATGCAAGAAAACGTCAGGTCACTACGTCGCTGCTACCAGCGTCGCGAGCGCAGATCTCACTCTACTAGCTGAGTCAACCTTGCGGTGGTATCAATCGTCAGATGTTGCGGAACGAGGATTTTGCAATCGCTGTGGAGGTAATCTGTTCTGGCGCAAACTTGGCGCAGATAAAACCAGCATAATGGCAGGCACCATAGATCACCCTACTGGATTGCGGACGGCAGAAAATATATTTACAGAAGATAAGAGCGACTATCATTCGCTTCCGGAAACTACCTCCTGCTAATTTCCTATTTCCCACTTTGATCACGCTGAGTGAAGTTTTATGAGTGACGCATCCACTGTTCAAGTCGTCTTTACGCCATCGGGCAAACGAGGGCAAATCGCTGCTGGGAAAAGTGTTTTGGATGCAGCGAGAATTCTCGGCGTCGACCTCGATACTGTTTGTGGAGGGCGCGGCATCTGTGATCGTTGCCAGATAGATCAGAGTATCGGCGAATTTTCCAAATTCGGAATCCATTCAAAAGCAGAAAACCTGTCGCCCAGAACGAGCAGCGAAAATGAGTTTTTTCCAGAAGAAACTCCTCCCAAACGTCGTCTCGGTTGTCAGGCATTGCTGCAGGGAGATGTGGTCATTGATATTCCCCCCGAAAGTCAGGCACACAAGCAGGTCGTGCGCAAGCGGGCCGATGTCCACAACATCACAGTGAACCCTGCTGTGAAAATACACTATGTTGAGGTGCCCGAACCCAATATGCACGACCCCACTGGAGACTGGCAGCGATTGATGGATGCGCTGGAGTTTGAATGGGGTCTGTCGCCACTGCGGTGTGATTTTCATTTGCTCTCGACGTTGCAGCCTGCTCTTAGAGAGGGAAAATGGGCAGTGACCGTGGCTGTTCACGATGAAACGGATGTGATCGCGATATGGCCAGGCCTCCACGATACCGTTTATGGGGTATCTGTCGATGTGGGTTCGACTACGATCGCGGCCCATCTCTGTAATCTGGTTGATGGCCAGGTAGTCGCTTCAAATGGCAGGATGAACCCTCAAATTCGCTTTGGCGAAGATCTGATGAGTCGTGTGTCGTATGCCATGATGAATCCCGGTGGGGAAAATGACATGACTGCCGCCGTGCAAGAGGCGTTACAGGGGCTAATTGTTGATTTAGCGGTGGAAGCAGAAATTTCACTAGGCGAAATTATGGATATCACCCTGGTAGGGAACCCGGTGATGCACCATTTGCTGCTCGGTATCAATCCTGTTGAACTGGGAGGCGCGCCATTTGCGCTTGCGACAGATCAGTCCGTGAAGGCGTTGGCGTCTGACATCAATCTCTCGGTGAACCCTGGTACACGAATCTACGTATTACCGTGTATCGCCGGGCATGTGGGTGCTGATGCTGCTGCGGCGACCTTATCAGAAGCCCCTTATGAGCGGGATGAGCTCAGTCTTGTGGTTGATGTGGGTACGAACGCTGAAATCGTGCTCGGAAATAATCAACGTATGGTCGCTGCTTCTAGCCCCACTGGGCCCGCATTCGAGGGAGCACAAATTAGCGGTGGGCAGCGAGCAGCGCCTGGAGCGATAGAACGAGTTAGGATCGATCCAGATACCCTGGAGCCTCGATTCAGTGTGATTGGAAGTGATATTTGGTCAGACCAGCCCGGTTTTGCGGAATCGATTCAGCAAACCGGAATTACCGGTATCTGTGGCTCTGGAATAATCGAAGTGATCGCCGAAATGTATCTTTCTGGGATCGTGAAAACAGACGGTATTATCGATGGTGCGTTGCAATCGAAAACGGCCCGTATCGTTCCTGACGAAAAAACCTTTAGTTACGTGGTGCATGATCAGGGTGGTCTTCAAGTCGTGATCACGCAAAATGATGTGAGGGCGATTCAGTTAGCGAAAGCAGCGTTGTATGCCGGGTGCAGGCTTTTGATGGACAAACTGGGTGTGGAGACGGTAGACAGAATTCGTCTGGCGGGGGCGTTTGGCGCACATATCGACACGAAATATGCGATGGTGCTCGGTATGATTCCGGATTGCGTGCTAGAGCATGTGACTTCTGCGGGGAATGCGGCTGGCACTGGTGCGACGATCACCCTGCTCGACCGAGATGCCCGAAGTGAAATCGAAGATGTGGTTCGCCGCATCCAGAAAATCGAAACGGCGGTAGAACCGAAATTTCAGGATCACTTTATTGAAGCGCTGGCGATACCGCATAAAACAGCTGCCTATCCGATGCTGCAAAAAGAGGTGGTGCTGCCAACACCCTCTGAATCCGGTTCGACCGAAAGCGAAGGAGGGCGGCCGCGTCGACGACGACGACGCGCAAGCTAGCGTTCCTGTTCGGTGTAGTTGTTAAAAGCCGTTCTCTGAGAGAAAGCCTTACAAAGCAGTTTTGTGATTCGATATTGAATTGCAACCCCTGAGGACGTTGGTGCACCGTTGGGGGCACTCCGTGTAGAATTCTGTTTCCAGCTTCTTTCTTGATTTATGGGGACCTCGCTACATATCACTAATGGAGATGCAACCGTCAGCCTGATGCGGGAAGGCGGCATAGAGGGGGACATTCTGCCATGGCGAGATGTGTTGCATGATGGACCTGTTCCTGAATGCGCAGATATTGCCTCTTTATCCGCGATTCGAGCCCGTTTTATTGGTAGTCGTGGATGGGCCGATACAGAGGAATGTTTGCGGTCGTTCAATGAGCGCGATGCCATGTTGGCTGCATTTCCGGACTATGGTCAGGTTTGTCTGTGGTTTGAACATGATCTCTACGACCAACTGCAAATATTGCAGGTTCTCGACTTCCTTCACCGCAGTGAAGCAGATCAACGGCATGTCAAAATCATTTGTATTGATCGCTATCTAGGGCTCATGAAGGCCAACGAAATTACCGAACTTGCACCACTAGCGAGGACCATTACCCCTGCACAATATGCACTTGCCTCCATGGCATGGCAGGCTTTTTGTTCCTCATCGCCAGAGAGGTGGAATGCATTGCAGGAGCGTGATTTATCACCGTTACCCTTTTTGAAAGGGGCAGTGGTGCGGTGCCTAGAAGAGTATCCATCGTTGGGTCAGGGCTTGACCCGAACAGAGCGACAGGCGTTGACTCCCTTGTATTCGGCAATGCGCTCTCCTGGGGAGTTGTTTCGCGAAAATCAGAAAAGTGAAGAGCGAATATTTATGGGAGATTCCAGTTTTTGGGTCATTCTCGATGAGCTCATGGCGGATTCCCACCCACTTTTGCGGTTTGAACACGGCAAGGAAAAAATTAATCGCGAAAATCTGCAACAACCCATGTGCTTGACGGAGGAGGGGAAGGGGGTACTGAACGGCAAGCTAAATCGTATGGATTTACACTTTCCTGAGCGCTGGATTGGTGGGGTACGAATTGACCAGCATACACAATGGCGATGGGATGCTGACAAAGGTCGGATCCACTGCCTTTAATATCGAGTATTTTCTTTTATAATAGCACTGTGTTCTCGGGGCGGGGTGCAATTCCCCACCGGCGGTAAATGTTTCTTCAACATAAGCCCGCGAGCGCTTTCGCATACGATGCGAAGGGTCAGCAGATTCGGTGTAAATCCGAAGCCGACGGTCATAGTCCGGATGAAAGAGAACGACAACCTGGCAGTGGCAGGTGTCCGCGTAATTGCGGATATCGATTTGATATGCTGCACTGGAGCCGTGTTTGTCTATTGTCCCGATTGTTTTAATTCGTTTTCAGAGTTCTGAAAATGTGTCACAGAGACTATAGAGATCTACACATGACTCAAGCCGATAACTTCCTTCCGAAAGGCAAAAAGATTGCCTTCATTCAGGCGAGCTGGCACCGCGACATCGTTGAACAGAGCCGAATTGCATTTACCGATACTCTGGTTGAAAACGGTTATCTGAACAGCGATATTGAGTTGCTGGAAGTGCCGGGCAGTTTGGAGATTCCACTTGAAAGCAAACGCCTGATAGAGAGCGGTCGCTATGCACTGATCGTCGCGGCGGGGTTAATCGTTGATGGCGGAATTTATCGGCACGATTTTGTGGCGCAAACGGTGTTGGATGGCATGATGAGAGTTCAACTGGATTCTGGTGTTCCGATTCTCTCTGTTGTGCTGACACCGCATCACTTTTCAGGTGACCAGGCGCACTACGATTTTTTCTTCTCTCACTTTAAGCTCAAAGGAAAAGAAGCGGCGAATGCATGTATGCAAACTTTGGCGAATCTCGCTTCCGCGCCTTCTCACTTATCCGCTGCTTAGAGGGAGACAGCTAAACTGGGAGATAGAAAATTCGGTTCAGCTTTTAGCTTCTGATGACGAACCCACCGTCTCGATTTGTTTATGAGCGCGTCTCTCCTCTCGGGGAGGAATACCGAAAAACTCACGAAAACACTTGCTGAAATGGGGCGTAGAGACAAACCCGCTGGCATAGGCAATATCGACGATGGGCATGCTAGTTTGTAACAGCAGCTGCCGTGCATGCATCAATCGCAGGCGCATATAGTAGCGAGTTGGTACACAGTGTAGATACTTTTGAAACAACCGTTCGAGCTGGCGACGAGACAGGCCCACGTGGGAGGCAATTTCGTTCAGACTGATTAGCTCTTCGATATTGGCTTCCATAAAGGCGACCGCTTCCGCCAGCTTCGGCTGGCTCGCACCGAGCTGTAATCGCAGTGGCAAGCGCTGCCGGTCATTGCGGCCACGTATGCGTTCCACTAGAAACTCTTCAGCGACTTCGGTGGCCAGATCCCAGCCATGCTTCTGGGCGATGAGATACACCATCATATCCATCGCGGCACTACCCCCGGCACAGGTATATCGATCATTATCGATTTCAAATAAATCTGGGCTAATCACCAGCTCTGGAAACTGTTCTCTTAAGCCGACCATGTTCTCCCAGTGAATGGTGCAGCGGTAGCCCTGCAGCATACCGGCGTCTGCGAGAAGGTAGGTGGCAGTGCATAACGCACCGATGGAGACTTTTCGCGCCGCCTGATCTCGTAGCCAGCTATTCCTGGCTTTATTGACCTTGTTTTCAATATTAATGCCACCGCAAACAAACACCGCATCCAGAGGTCCTGAATCCGCAAGTGCGGTAGTCGCCAGTTCCAGGTCGTTACTTGCACTCACGGGCGCGCCGTCGTCGCTGAGTACGATCCACTCATACAGCTTTTTTCCCGACAGGCGATTTGCCATGCGAATCTGATCAATCGCAGCAGTAAATGCCATCATGGAATACTCCGGCACCAACAGGAATCCGTACCTGGTTGGTTCGGTGGCAGTTGTCGGATTTTTCAATGCCGTTTTAGGAGCTGAGTTTTTTGCCATCAGTTTTGCACGCGCAAAAAGTCGGAATTCAGGAGGCGAGACAGGAAAGTAATGAATGGCTCTTCTTGAGCTCGCCAGAATTTGGATATCCAGATCCAGGATGAAGGATACGATTCTCCGATATTTCTACTGCTTTTCTCCCCTTGTATCCAGTGAAACACTGTTGCGAATTATGACATTGTCACTTTGTTGCAACATTGTGCTGATTATCCATCAGCAATCCCCGTGGCGCAATCGGTTATATCTGGGTCGTGAGGCGGGATGTTGTGATTTGTATACCTAACTGCATACTTGCAGCACACTAGAATCACTAACTGATCGAGTTGATGTCAGAAAATCCAAGAAAAAGAGGCGGGCGGCGCGCGCGTGGCGGTACTGGTGCTGCAGAGGGTGGTTCGGCGCCAGCTATCGTGCCCTATATCTCCCGGAAAATTCCCCTGTACGAGATCATCAGTGAAGAGGGCTTAGCCACTATTGAGCATAATGCCGACACCATTCTGGAGGAAATAGGGATTGATTTTCGCTACGAACCAGCACTAAAGATGTTTAAACAGGCGGGTGCCTCGATCGAAGGGGAGCGAGTCCGTTTCCCACGGGGTATGTGTCGGGAGTTGATTCAGGCTTCCGCGCCGAAGATATTCGAGCAAAAAGCACGAAATGCGGCGCGGAATGTGATGATTGGTGGCAACAATACTGTGTTCGCACCGGTTTACGGCCCGCCATTTGTGCGTGACCTCGACGGCGGCCGTCGTTATGCGGTACTGGAAGATTTCCAAAATTTTGTAAAGCTCACTTACATGCTGCCTTCTCTGCATCACTCTGGTGGTACCGTGTGTGAACCGACCGATGTACCGGTCAACAAGCGTCATTTCGATATGGTGTACGCCCATATGAAATACAGCGATAAGCCTTTTATGGGCTCAGTGACCCACCCGGATAGAGCGCAGGACACCGTAGATATGTGCAAAATCCTGTTTGGCGAGGAGTATGTCGAACAGAACACAGTGGTTATCAATTTGATTAACGCCAATTCTCCCATGGTGTTTGATGAGACGATGCTGGGCGCATCTGAGGTGTATGCGCGAAATAATCAGGCAAGCATTGTCTCGCCTTTTATACTTGCAGGCGCGATGTCTCCGGTCACTGCTGCTGGCACGTTGGCGCAAATTCTCGCTGAAGCAATGGCGGGTATGACGTTTACCCAGCTCGTTAATCCAGGCTCGCCGGTGGTATTTGGGACATTTGCCAGTTCGATGTCCATGCAATCCGGAGCGCCAACTTTTGGTACACCTGAGCCTGCAATTGTGTTGAATGGTGCAGCGTCTCTGGCCAGGCGTCTGGGAGTGCCCTTTCGCAGCGGTGGGTCACTATGTGGCTCGAAAGTACCAGATGCCCAGGCGGCCTATGAAAGCGCCCAAACTATCATGCCGTCGATCACAGCCGGCGTGAACTTTGTGTTACATGCTGCAGGCTGGTTGGAAGGTGGTTTGGCGTCTAGTTACGAGAAGCTGATCATGGATGCGGACCAATTGGGGATGATGCAGGTTTACGCCAATGGCATTGATTTAAGTGAGAATGGCCAGGCGTTAAGCGCTGTCAGAGAAGTCGGGCCCGGCGCCCACTTTCTAGGCTGCAACCATACACAGAATAATTTCAAGGACGCTTTTTATCGATCAAACATCGCGGACAACAACAGCTTCGAACAATGGGAACTAGAAGGATCGAAGGACGCTGTGATGCGTGCAAACGGTATCTGGAAGAAAATGTTGAACGAATATCAGGCTCCGGAAATTGATCCGGCCACGGACGAAGCACTTCTGGCATTTATCGCGAAGCGTAAAGGCGAGTTTGAGGATATGAATTATTAATGCGTACTCAACCCTTTCGAGGGTTTCTTCCGCGCGCTTCACATTCGCAGCAGCTGTCCTACTTTTGGATTTACTGCGATGTGCAGCTACCATCTCTTCTAGCGCTCGAACATACCGGTTTGTAGAAAGTGACGTATTTGCTTGATAACAAGATCGCTTCGCATAATGAAGGTATGGCCATGGTTAACCAATAGAAAATCCTTCATCTCTGTGAGCCGCGTGCTCTCCACAGATACTTTGCCGTCGTCTGGCCCGGGAATCAGCCAGGAAAACCAGGGGTCGAGAGACCGGTCTCCGGCGATAATTCCGATTTCCCCTTCAATGGGTTTGAGCGTATTGGGGTAGCTGTTTGCATCGGTGCCTAATTCCTGGCCGGCTGGGCCAAGCATGGTTTTGTAGAGCTCGATTTCCTGCATCACATCAGGGATTTCGCTGCCTTTGTTTGGCGGGCTCAGCATGACGATTCTTCCAGAGTAAGGTTTGTCCTGCAGGTAAGTTCGGACCAGAATGCCGCCTAGGGAGTGCGTGACAAAACTGGTATTGGAAAGGCCCTTACAGTAATCGATTCCCGGTTGGATGGCAGATTGAGCCAGATTACCAACTCCTAACTTGGTTGAAGGATAGCTTTTATTCCACACCTTGAAGTCGTCTTCCAACAACCGGTTTTCAATCTTGCTCATTGCATCAGCACTTCGCCCTAAACCGTGAAGCAAAATGACACAAGGCTCTTCAGCACGAGCCGGAAGAACAATCAAAATCCACAATATCAAAGCGAGAAAAATGCGCACAGTCAGAACATAAGTTAGCCAATAGCTTAAAATCCTACCACTATTCATAGCGCCAATATTTCGCGAGGGCATATCATTAATTTGCAGTGTGTATGCTTTTTGAGTTGTTGCCATCGTGACCTGGCAAAGAAACCACTAGATCGGTTCAAAATTACCGTGCATCCATGAAAAGTCCTGACTATCCACCATTGCGCAGAATGGCTAGATGATTCAGCAAATTCAACAGGGTTGGCAACAACCTGGATGGCTCAATTATCTGGTACTACCGATCAGCTGGCTCTACGCGGGACTAGTCTGGGTGCGCCAATGGCTGTATCGGATGGGGATGATTCCTGCCAAAAAACCGTCTGTGCCGGTTGTTGTAGTCGGGAATATCACGGTTGGAGGCAGTGGGAAGACCCCGTTAGTGATCTCTCTGGCAAATCATCTAAGAAGACAAGGTTGGAATCCAGGATTGATCGCAAGGGGCTATGGCGGGCAAAGCGCCACCTGGCCAAGATTGGTGACGGATACCGAGACTCCCAATGAGGTTGGAGATGAGCCTGTTTTGCTCTATCAGTCTACCGGTTTGCCAGTGGTGGCGGGGCCGCATCGGTTGGAGAGCATTGCGCTATTGGTTGATCAGTGTCGGTGCAACGTCGTGATTAGTGACGACGGCTATCAGCATTTTGCGCTGATTAGAGATCTAGATTTAGTGGTAGTAGACGCCGATCGGCAGTTTGGCAATGGCTGGTGTTTGCCGGCCGGTCCTTTGCGTGAGCCGCTCTCTGGCCTGTCAAGAGCTGGATTGGTCGTTCTAAATGGTGAGGTTCGAGAACAGATGACCGCGGTCAAGCAAACGGCGTCAGAGGCTGGCTATACCGGCAAGGTCTTTTCCTCTGTAGTGAAACCAGCAGGTGTTTATCGGCTGAAGAATGTGAATGAAAAGAAGGATCTATCGCAATTCTCCGGAACACAAATTCATGCGGTTGCTGGTTTGGGAAACCCGGATCGATTTTCACGACTACTCAGCGAGCATGAAATATCCCATACTCCCCATTTCTTCCCCGATCACCACGCTTATTGTGATGCAGATTTTTTATTCCTGCAAAAAAACGATGTAGTTATCATGACAGAAAAAGACGCAGTGAAATGCACCCACTTATCGATGCCTGATCAGACTTGGGTGCTGCAAATAGAAGCAGTTTTACAGCCAGATTGTCTGCAAGCGATTGAAGTCATTGTCGGTAGGTCAGTCGAGGCACAGGGTTACACAGGAGCAGCATAATTGAGCGAATTGTTTACCGTTGTCATACCCGCGCGCTTTGAATCAGCGAGACTACCGGGCAAAGTACTGGCCGATATCCACGGCAAATCAATGATTCAACGCGTGATTGAGGCAGCGCAAAAAAGTGACGCACACGAGATTGTTGTGGCGACCGATGATCGGCGTGTGTTGGCTACGGTAGAAGATCTGGGAATCAGTGCAGTGATGACTTCGATCGAGCACGCTTCGGGTAGCGACCGAATCGCCGAGGTCTGTGAAAAACGGAACTGGGATGATCAGATGGTGATAGTCAATGTTCAGGGCGACGAGCCGGCGATGCCACCGGTTTTGATTAATCAGGTAGCAAAATTACTGATGGTCCATGGAGTGGCCTCGATGGCGACGCTTTCCACCCCAATGTTAAGTCAGGAGGAAATGCAGGATCCTTCCATGGTGAAGGTCGTGACAGATGTCGATGGGACAGCGCTTTATTTTAGCCGCGCTCCAATTCCCTGGAAGCGGTCAGAGACGAGTGCAGTATTGGATTCGACTGGATATTCTGCGGCGCGCCGCCATCTTGGGATATATGCGTATCGAAGCGGTTATATTCGTCAGTTTTCAGCCCGACAACCATGTCCGTTAGAGAGTCTGGAGCGACTCGAGCAATTACGCGCACTTTGGCATGGCGAGAGAATCGTTTGTGCTGAAGCCGAGGTAACGCCGTTGCCGGGAGTCGATACGCTGGATGATCTCGAGAAAATGCGAGAATTTTTTGCAAGTTCGCAAACTGATAATTAAGCGGTGTTTTACCGCTAAGCTTCAATTTTGCCGACAACAGGCATACAATTAATTTAGTAGAGAAACTAATCCGATTCCATGGCACTTCTAGAAATTCTGGTATACCCCGACAAACGCTTGCGCGAACGCGCCAAGCCGGTGGAGGTATTTGATGATGAATTGAAACAATTGGTAAAAGACATGGCTGAGACCATGTATGACGCGCCCGGTATTGGTCTGGCAGCCATTCAGGTCGATGTACCCAAACGTGTGATTGTGATGGACTTATCTGAAGAGCGAAACGATCTGAAGGTATTCATCAACCCAGAGATCGAAGCGATTGAAGGCAAGCAGGAATACGAAGAAGGCTGTTTATCGGTACCCGGCGTATTTGCCACAGTAGAACGAATCGAAAGAGTGCGAATAAAGGCGTTGAATGTTGAAGGCGAGCCATTCGAAATCGAGGCGGACGGCTTATTGTCGGTTTGTATTCAGCATGAGGTGGATCACCTGGATGGGAAGGTATTTGTCGATTATCTCTCGCGTTTGAAACAGGATCGGGTGCGAAAGAAAATGCTGAAAGAGATCAAGGAATCCCAGGCTGCTTGAGGTAGATAACTGCCTCGCCGTATGCTCCCCACATCAATCTGAAGTATTCAACGTAAGCCGCCATGCGGGTCGTCTTTGCCGGTACTCCGGTCTTTTCATTGTCCAGCCTTGAGGCGTTAATTGCGCACCCAGCAGCCAACGTGGTGGCGGCCTATACACAGCCTGATCGCCCTGCAGGGCGCGGTAAAAAACTCACGCCGTCGCCTGTGAAGACTCGCGCACTGGAGTTGGGCATTAACGTCCTTCAGCCCGATTCATTCAGGGACGAGGGAACGGTTGAAGCTTTTCGGGCGCTGCAACCCGATTTAATGGTTGTGACGGCATATGGTTTGATATTGCCGCAAAACGTATTGGACACCCCGTCGCTAGGTTGCATAAATGTGCATGCCTCATTGCTACCAAGGTGGCGAGGGGCGGCGCCGATACAACGGGCGATTGAGGCGGGCGATCGCGAATCCGGAGTGACGTTGATGCAAATGGAAGCCGGACTGGATACTGGTCCTATGCTTGCCAGACAATCGGTTGAAATTACTCCGGAAGAAACCGGCGGCACCTTACATGACAAGCTTGCCGTGCTGGGCGGGCGACTGTTATCGGATGCCCTGGACTCCATCGCTGCAAAGACACTGATTGCAGAACAACAAAATGAAGATGAGGCCAGCTATGCAGATAAGCTGGTTAAGTCGGAAGCCAGGATAGATTGGTCAGAACCTGCGATTGTCATCGAACGCAAGGTTCGCGCTTTTAATCCCTGGCCAATGGCCAATACTCTGCTTGGCGATCAAGTGCTACGGGTATTAACCGCGAGAAACGTGGGTCAACATCATGAAAACCCTCCAGGTTCGATTGTACAGGTGAACGCGAATAGTCTTGTGGTAGCGACGGCGGAAGGCGGGCTTGAAATTTCTCGCGTGCAAAAAGCCGGCTCCAGACCAATGGCGGTGAAAGATTATTTAAACGGCGCCAAGCTCACCGTTGGAGACCGTTTTGGCTAAACCTAATTTGCAGCTGGTCGCGGCGCACACGCTGCGGGATGTGATAGACCAGGGTCGATCACTGGATCGCACACTCGAATCAGAAGCACAACGACTGGGTGCAGAGCAACGACCTTCTTTGCATGAAATCGCGTACGGTGGTTTGCGGTTTTACAGTTACTTCGATGGATTACTCGCGCAACTGATTGCTAAGCCGATTCGACGAAAGGATCGAATGGTGCACTTCTTGCTTATTGTTGGGCTTTATCAACTCAAACATATGCGTACGCCAGATCATGCGGCTGTCAATCAAACGGTGAAAGCGTTAGCGGCGAGCAAGCAGTCCTGGGCTAAGGGGTTGGTGAACGGCGTGTTGCGGCAATTTTTGCGTGAAATGGAGAAAGATAATTTGGCCTCTCTGGATGCACACCTTACCGCGGCCCAACGCATCGCATTTCCCACTTTTTTTTACGGCTGTATCCGCGACGCCTGGCTCGAGGAGAGCGAAAAAATCTTTGAGTCGAGTAATCAAAAACCGCCCCTGACACTGCGTGTGAATCAACAAAAGACCACACGAGCAGATTATTTGAAATTGCTGGCAGCCAAAAATATTGATGCACTGCCGACAGAGGAAAGCAAATTGGGGGTGCTGGTGACGCAGCCGCGACCGGTGACAGAATTGCCGATGTTTAGCGAAGGTTGGGTTTCGGTACAGGACGAATCTGCGCAGCTATGCGCCCCACTTTTAGCACTTGAACATGGTATGCGGGTGCTTGACGGTTGCGCCGCGCCTGGCGGCAAGACTTGCGCCATGCTCGAAGCCGAGCCGTCTCTTAAAATGACCGCTGTTGACCTTCCTGAGCGGGTATTGGGAATAGAGCAAAACCTGAACAGGCTTGGTTTAGAAGCAGAAATTCGTGATATGGGGTTGGAGGAATACAGCGACTGGTGGGACAAGCACCCATGGGATCGAATTCTGATGGATGTTCCCTGTTCGGGTTCAGGTGTGATTCGGCGGCACCCAGATATTCGCCATCGCCGACAGCCGGGAGATCTTGAACGGTTCGCGGGTCAGCAATTTGATTTACTAGAGACAGCATGGGGTTTACTGGCAGACAACGGTTTGCTCTTATACGTCACCTGCTCCCTATTCCCGCAAGAAAACGATGGGGTGATTGAGCGATTTCTCTCAAATCATTCAGATGCAAAATTTTTACCCGTTGCTTCCGCAGGAGGGATAAGCACTCGCTACGGACGCCAGCGATTGCCAGGGGTTCACGCGGGTGATGGCTTTTACTATTCTTTGCTTTCTAAAGCGGGAGCCGCATGAGCAATATTGTTGTTCCAATCGCCACCGATTCTAAATATGCAAATACGCTTGGGTTTCCAAATTGCGCAACTTTTCAGGTTAACCCTATTTGTCAGGGTGATGATCGCGGCGGAAAACACCTGCTATCCTATCGTAAGTGTTGCTCTTCATCTTTGGCACGAACAAAGCTGATCGGAGGCGTAAACGATCATACAATCGGTATCGGAATGCAGGAGGTAGGCAAATGGTAATTCACGAAGGGCGTTGCCCGTACTCAGTGCCAATAAAACAAGGCTGGATCGCGACTCAATGAAAATTATTATTCTCGGCGCTGGGCAGGTAGGAAGTTCGATTGCAGAAATTCTGTCCCGAGAAAATAACGATATCACCTTAATCGATCATGACCGGGAACTGTTGAACCGAATCCAGGATCGCATGGATATTCGAACAGTAGAGGGTCATGCTTCGTCTCCCAAAGTCCTCGCGCAAGCGGGTGCAGAGGATGTCGATCTTCTCCTGGCTGTGACGCATTCTGATGAGGTGAATATGATCGCCTGCCAAGTGGCGCATACGGTTTTCAAGATACCCACCAAAATGGCTAGAGTGCGCTCATCTGACTATCTGTATCACGAAAACCTGTTTGGCGACCAAAGTTTACCGATCGACAGCATCATTAGCCCAGAGCAAATAGTCACCAATCAAATTCGTCGTGTCATTGAATATCCCGGTGCGCTTCAGGTCATTGATTTTGCTGGTGGAAAAATTCATCTGGTCGGATTACGCGCTTATTATGGTGGAGCACTGGTTGGACAGCAGCTTCGGGAGCTCAAACATCATTTACCCTCAGTGAATACCCGCGTCGCCGCGATATACCGACAGGATCATGCGATTATTCCGACAGGTCGCACTGTGATCGAACCTGATGACGAAGTCTTTTTTATTTCGACAAGAGAAGATATTCGCAAGGTGATGCTGGAGCTGCGTACCATAGAAGAAGTTGGTAAGCGGGTGATTCTCGCAGGTGCTGGAAATATTGGTTTGCAACTCGCTCGCTCGTTAGAGCGCAGCAGCTATCAGGTAAAGCTCATTGAAAAGGATGCGAAGCGTGCACAATTTGCGTCGGAGAAACTGGAAAACACGGTGGTATTGCATGGTGATGCTGCAGATGAGGAATTACTGCGGCAAGAAAACATCGATGGCATGGAACTGTTTTGTTCTCTGACCAACGCCGATGAGGCAAATATTCTTTCTGCAATGCTGGCGAAGCGACTTGGAGCACGACGAGCTATGGCGATCGTAAATCGTTCAGCCTATGTAGATTTAATAGAAAGCAGTGTGTTAGACATCGCGATCTCTCCCAGAATGGCAACAGTAAGTGCGTTGTTATCCCGGGTAAGAAGAGGGGATGTTGTGGCAGCGCATTCTTTGCGAAGAGGCGTGGCAGAAGCGATTGAGGCAGTTGCGCATGGTGATTCAAAGCAATCTCGATTGGTCGGGCGACGGCTTGCGGAAATCAAGCTGCCGAAAGGAGCCACTATTGGGGCGATACTTCGTGAAGATGAGCTGGTTCCCTTGGACAAAGATGTCGTTGTTGAAGAATTCGATCACATTATTATTTTTGTGATTGACAAGAAAAAAATCCCTGAAGTGGAAAAACTGTTTCAGGTATCGGCAACATTTTTCTGACTGCATGGATTGAATGCGCTCTTCTGTATTTAAAAACTTGGGCGTATTGCTCGGTCTGTTTAGTGTGACGCTGTTACCGCCCCTCGCGGTATCCTGGTTTACCCAAGACGGGCAGGTGACACCTTTTCTTTACAGCTTTCTGATCATCCTGGGGCTGGGATTAATTCTCTGGTTTCCGCTCCGACGACGGCGCGGGGAGATGCGCTTTCGCGATGGTTTTTTGATTGTAGTTTTGTTTTGGGTGGCGTTGTCGGGAGTGGGTGCGGTACCGCTCTGGTTATTGGAATCGCCTTCATTGACCTGGATTGAAGCCTTGTTTGAATCTATGTCGGGTCTCAGCACCACCGGGGCGACAGTTTTAACGGATATTGACTCTCTTCCTGTCTCGATTCTTTACTACCGACAGCAACTGCAATGGTTTGGTGGAATGGGGATCATCGTGTTGGCGGTTGCGGTGATGCCGATGCTTGGCGTGGGGGGGATGCAACTTTATCGAGCTGAAACTCCCGGCCCGGTGAAAGACGCCAGACTGGCTCCCCGAATTGCTGAAACCGCAAAGCGGCTTTGGTACGTTTATCTTTTCCTCACGGTGGCTTGCCTTGGTTGCTACTGGCTCGCCGGTATGAGCTTTTTCGACGCGGTGAGTCACGCTTTCTCCACCGTTGCTATCGGTGGCTTCTCTACCCATGATGCCAGCCTGGCCTGGTTTAACAGTACCGCCATTAATGCCATCGCTGGCGTGTTTATGCTGTTGTCAGGCTTTAACTTCGCTCTGCATTATGGGGTGTTTAAATCACGCCGTATCAGCACATATCTTGCCGATCCTGAATCACGGGTTTACCTGTTCTTGACCCTTGCCGCTGCTACACTTTGTTTGCTTGTGTTATTTACAGTGGACTACTACACGCCAACAATCGCCAGTGCGGTAGCGAGTTTTGTGCAAGTGATTTCAGTCGTGACGACGACTGGCTTTGCCACTACAGATTTTTCTCTGTGGCCATCTTTTTTGCCGATCCTGCTAATCTTAATGAGTACCGCGGGTGGTTGTGCAGGATCCACCGCAGGTGGAATGAAAATTATCCGATTGATTCTCTTGTTTAAACAAGGCTCACGAGAGATCTCAAGACTGGTACACCCGAACGCGGTCATACCGATTAAGCTGGGTGGAAAACCGGTACCGGAAAACGTGATTAACGCAGTATGGGGCTTTTTGTCGCTTTATATATTGAGTTATTTGATTTTGCTGATCGCCATGTTGGCCACTGGAGTTGATCCGGTCACCGCTTTTTCTGCAGTGAGCGCATGCCTGAATAACTTGGGGCCAGGGCTTGGCGATGTAGCGCAAAACTATGCGAGTATTACCGATGTTGGCAAAGGAATATTAATTTTCGCCATGTTGCTGGGTCGCCTGGAATTGTTTACTTTACTGGTCTTGTTTTCACCTGTTTTTTGGCGAACTTGAGTGCGGCTCAGTTTAAGCGTTGGATAACTGCAGAGCGTGCAGGGTCAGAGCGACTAAAAATAAAGATAACTTAGACTAAGTCTTAACAGTTATTGAATCGCCAATGTAAAACTGCGCATTTCAAACATCGTACGTCCCATCGTGGTCGCTGATGTGTTGGATTCTGCGTTTCGGGCGAAATCAAAATCGAAGTCATTGTAGCGATACGATGCAGATTGGTTATTTTCCAACCAGTCATTGATGTACTGGATATCCTCGTCTCCAAGATTACCAATGGCGTTTTCCAATCGAAGAAGCGCAATGATGTAGTTGTATTTGGCCCGCAAAAAGTCCGTCCGCGACCGAGAAAGATCTCGCTGAGCGTCCAGAACATCGAGGTTCGTTGTGAGGCCGGCGCTAAACCCTTCTTCTTTGGCTTCCAAGGCGCTTTCGCCTGCGCGAATGGCTTCCGCCAGCGCTTCGACTTCACTAATGCCGCTGGTGACGTCGAGAAATGCGGCAGTTGTCTGGGTGGAGGCGCTGCGCTTGAGTTGCTCAAGGACCTGCTCTGCTGCGGTAAAGCGCCTGGCAGCTTGTTCGGTGCGTAAATTGATCGCCCCTCCCAGATAAATTGGAATATCGAGGGTGAGTCCTACCGTAGTTGTGCTGTTGGTGCCGTCAGAGGTTGCAGTAGGACCGGTATCGTTCCATCGCTGATTGGCGCCGACATTCAGTGTGGGGCGTCTGGCAGCTCTCTGTCTGTCAATTTCCTTTCCCGCTACCAGCAGGTTGATCTCTTCAGCCCGTACATTCAAATTATCGGTTTTTGCTAGCGTGGTCCAATGTTCTAGGTTGTTGGGTTCTGGTAGCTCAAGCGGCGAATTCTCAGAGAGGCTGGCAATACTCTGTGGCACCAATCCGGTAATCTCCGCCAGTTCGCGTAGCGCATTATTGATGGCGATCTCTGCGGCGATTTCGTCTGCTTTGGCCCGTTCAAACCGCGCCTTGGCGTCAAACAAATCGGTACGTGTTCCGAGCCCAACATCGAGTCTTTCAGTGGCCAGATCCATCTGCCGCTTGATCGCTACTTTCTGCAGTCTAGCTACCTCTTTGTTGTCTCGCGCCGCCAACAGATTGAAGTAGCGTTCTGCCACGCGCAACGTCAAATTATCGCCGGCTATCTCATATTGCAGTGCGGCGTTTTCTACCTGCAGTTCAGCCTGACTGATTCCAATACGTTGCGCCCGGTCATAAAGAGGTAAGTCGACACTAAGAACAAACTGATTATTATCACTACTTACGCTTTCCCCAGTGAAGTCGCTGCGTTGCTTTCCTAATGTGGCGGATGAATTCACCAAAGGCCGGAACGCGGTTTGTGAGAGCGGAAGATCTACCTTTGCTGCTTCAAAGTTTGCAGCTGCGGCGCGATATTCCGCATCATTTTCAAGGGCGAGTTGATAGATATCCCACAGATTTTCTGCTGCAGCGGACTGCCACAGACACCCCGATACCAAAATGGACAAGGCTAGCCTGGGTATTGCATGGGTAAATCCCGCCACCTGTTTTCTCCTTTAAATAGTGTACCAACTAGAATTCAAATTCTGGTGTTTCTTCAGCATTTTTCAATCTTGGCGCCCACGTTTCAAACAGGCTTTCGCGTTTGACGCTAGAACCAGACTTGATGTATCGAACCGCCTGCATCGCAGGCTCATGACCTTCGATTACCATCAGTCTGCCTCCTGGTTTGAGCTTGTCAAACCAGATGCTGCTCACAATGGGTAAAGAGCCGCCAATCAAAATAGCGTCATATTCTCCTGCTTCACCCCAACCAGCGTGACCGTCGCCCTCAACCACTGCGGCATTGTCGATACCAGCCATGCCGAGATTGCGCTGACCAAGCTGCAACAGAGTGGGATTGATTTCAACGCTGGTAACGTGTTTGCTTACCAGCGCCAAAAGTGCGGTGAGATATCCGGAGCCGGTCCCGATCTCGAGTACCTTATCGGTAACTTGCAGATGCAGCGCCTCCATCATGCGAGCGCTCAGTTTCGGTTCCAGCATTACTTCACCATCTGGAAGCGGAATCTGCACATCAGCGAAGGCCAGATCGCGATGCTCCGGGGGAACGAAATCTTCTCTTCTAAGCGCTCCAAGTGCGTCAAGGGTCTGCATTTCCAGCACATTCCAGGGGCGAATCTGTTGTTCGATCATGTTTGCGCGGGCGGTCTCGTAATCCATGTGTCAGGAGCTTATTGGAGTTTTGATGGGTGATTGAGTTTATCAAACTTTGCCAGTTACAAGCGTTTGTGAACGTCAAGGTGGATTAAAAATACAGGCAATACTGAATCGAGTACGCAGGTAAGTCGAGTGCTTGTACTATAATCGCCGATCTTTGATTGCTCTTCAATTCATTCCATGCCGACCAAGACTCTGGTCTCCTACCTCACAGATATTTTGAATGCACGGGTTTACGATGTCGCCCGTGAGACGCCGCTTGATCACGCAAGATTATTGTCTCAAAGGGTCGGTAATTCAGTCTTTCTCAAGCGAGAAGACCTGCAACCCGTGTTCTGTTACAAAATTCGGGGGGCTTACAACAAAATGACCTCACTATCGCCGGAGCAAAGGGCGGCAGGTGTGGTAGTGGCATCTGCAGGAAACCATGCGATTGGGGTCGCTTTAAGTGCAAACAAACTCCGGTGTCAGGCTACGATCGTGATGCCGAAAACAACGCCAGCAGTAAAGATAGAGGCGGTTGAACGCTGGGGCGCAGATGTCAGGTTGGTAGGTGACAGTTACGACGGTGCATATGAATACGCGCTAGCTCTTTCTGAGAGGGAGAATAAGCTGATGGTTCATCCCTTCGATGATCCAGCAATTATCGCTGGGCAAGGAACGGTTGGGCTCGAGATTCTCAAACAAGCAGACGCTCCGATCAATGCTATTTTTATGCCAGTAGGTGGCGGCGGTCTGATCAGTGGTGTTTCGGCGTACGTGAAACAAGTTCAGCCTGGTGTTCGAATCATCGGGGTTGAGCCTGAAGAATCCGATGCGATGTATCGATCACTGAAGGCAAATAAGCGGGTTCGTCTGAAAGAAGTGGGTATCTTTGCCGACGGCGTTGCGGTCAAGCAGGTCGGTAAAGAAAATTTTCGAATATGCCGTGAAACAGTTGATGAAGTTGTTCGAGTAAGTACGGATGAAATCTGTGCTGCGGTAAAAGATACTTTTGAAGATACCCGTACCCTGGTGGAACCTTCTGGTGCGCTTGGAGTTGCTGGCATCAAGCGCTGGGTTGAGGAGTCTGAAAAAGCGGGAAATCCGATTACCAATCAGAGGCTGGTGGCAGTTTCTTCGGGGGCGAATGTGAACTTCGATCGTTTACGTCATATTTCGGAGCGAGCTGAAATCGGCGAACGCCGAGAGGCGATTCTGGCGGTGACCATTCCGGAAAAGCCGGGCAGTTTTCGTCACTTTTGTTCTCTCCTCGGTGATCGCGAGGTTTCTGAGTTCAATTATCGATATGCGAGTGACAATCAAGCGCATATTTTTGTTGGCGTGCAAATCAAACAAGCCAGCGAAATTGCTGAACTTATTGACAAGTTAGATTCGGAGGGATTCACAACCCTCGATCTCACCGATAATGAAATTGCGAAAATCCATGCGAGACACATGGTAGGCGGGCGGGCAAGTGGGCTGGATAATGAAAGGATCTATTCATTTGAATTTCCTGAGAGGATCGGCGCATTAAAAAAGTTTCTGGATCAACTTGGAAACCGGTTTAATATCTCTTTGTTCCACTACCGTAATCACGGTTCCGATTTTGGGCGAGTTCTGTGCGGTATTCAGGTGCCGAAGGCAGATCGTGCAGCGTTCAAGCAGTTTTTGCTGGATCTGGGCTACAGGCACAATGAAGAAACTGACAATCCAGTTTACAAGCTATTTTTAGAATGAGCGAAAGCACAGAAAAAACCCGACTAGTAGGTATCTTCAGTATGCCTGGTGAAGGATTGGTGGTGGAGTTAGGTTCCGAATCGGGAACCGCGTTGTATGACAAACAGGGGCTGCAATATCGGATCATTCAACGTCAGCAGGCTGGTATGGATACTTCAACGGAAGAAATTGCTTTGGGTCAAATGAACAACTTTTCTCCTGTATTTGATGTTAGCTGAAGGTGCAGTCGATAACACCAAAGCTGTTTCAGAACTTGCGTTGGAATGGCATCAAAACAATGCAAATACCATCGACTTTAATTCTCTGCAAGGCAGCATTCATCTGTGGATATTGGATCTCTCTGATACTGATCTCGAGACGCTGAGTCAGAGGGCGACTGCCTTGGAAGTGGGCAGAGCCTCACGTATCACAGATAAACAAAAGAGACTTCTCTACTTAGGAGGCAGAGTCGGCTTACGATCTTTATTGAGTCGATATACTGGGTTGCATTCCCACGCTCTCAATTTCGGTTACGGTCATCGAGGCAAACCCCGGCTGGAAAATTGCCCACATGATCAAGAGATTACGTTCAACTACACGTTGTCGGGGGATAAAGTTTTATATGCTTTTTCTGTAGATTGTCAGTTAGGTGTGGATCTGGAACAAGTTCCCCGTAAAGTGAATGCGGAAGCGATGGCTCGCAGTAAACTCGCATTATTGGAAAGGGAGACCTGGAAGAAAGTGCCGAAAGAAGAAAAAGAGTCTGCCATGCTCAGTTGCTGGACCAGAAAGGAAGCGTACGGCAAAGTGTTGGGGGTCGGCATCCGGTACTTTATGCGCGAAGTGGTACTGTTTACCGAACTACAGTGCCCTTGGTTCCAAGTATCGAAGACAGGATTATTTAACACTACGTCGCATTCTTCAATGCCCGAGCTTCTGCAGGGAGTGCAGATTGGGTTACCATTCAGCGGCGTTGCAACATTGATGTATGGACGCGACCATCTGTATGAGCCCACACCACAGTTGTTGGCGACGTGTTTAAAGATTTAGCCCTTAAGAGAGTGATTTGATGAAATTTGTTGATCTGGACGCCCAGTTTCGTTCTTTAGAAACTGATATTCGTAGCGCGATTGATGCTGTTCTAGAACACGGGCAGTACATTATGGGCCCCGAGGTAGCGGCATTTGAAGAAGAGTTGGGCGAATTTTGTGGTGTGGAACACGTGATCGGTTGCTCGAGCGGTACGGATGCTTTGTTGATGGCATTGATGAGCTATGGTGTCGGTCCTGGTGATGCCATTATTGCCCCGCCATTTACTTTTGTTGCTACGGCTGAAGTGATTCAACTGCTCGGCGCTACCACTGTTTTTGTCGATGTCGAGGAAGACACATTTAATATTGATGTCGCTCAGCTGGAAGAGACGGTGCAGCGTGTAAAAAGTCAGGGCAAGCTCAACTTGAAAGGCATCATTCCTGTCGATTTGTTTGGTTTAAGCGCGGATTACGAAAGCATTGATCGAATTGCTAAAGAGCATGATTTGTTCGTACTTGCGGATTCAGCACAGAGCTTTGGCGGGAGCTACCACGAGAAGCGGATAGGCTCTTTTGGCGATGTTTGTGCCACCAGCTTTTTCCCAGCGAAACCGTTGGGGTGCTACGGTGATGGCGGAGCAGTGTTTACCAATAACGGAGATATCGCGGATATTTTGAGATCAATCAGATTTCACGGAAAGGGTACGAATCAGTATGACAACGTGCGCACAGGAATTACCGGTCGCCTCGATACTATTCAAGCCGCGATATTGCGATGTAAGTTAAAGGTGCTCGAGCAGGAAATTGACGCCAGACAGGCGGTTGCTGACCGCTATTCCGCTGCGCTTGCTGATGTCGTAAAGACACCTAAAATCCCGCCAAACAATCAGTCGGCCTGGGCACAATACACTGTGAGATCCAGTCAACGTGACCAAATCCGGCAGCAACTGCAGGAAGCAGGCGTACCTACGGCAGTTTACTACCCGTGTCCACTGCATATGCAACCCGCTTTTAGCGAGGCCGATGGTGCAGGTGTCAGTATGCCAGTTTCAGAAATGTTGTCGAAGGAAGTGTTCAGTCTCCCAATGCACCCGTATTTATCTCATGAAGATCAGGATCGAATTATCGAGCTGATTAAAGATAGCGTGTCGGCTTAGCAATCGTGTCATGCGGACAAGGCTCGAGCAGTCATAACGCGCCCACGAGGTTGTGAAAAACTTAATGCAAGGGTTTCCTGTCGTCGCGGAAAACCGAATACCAAGAAATCTCTGGGACAGGGCGCCATACAATCGATGGTCGTTTCAGCATATTCGCGAAGTACTGGCCACAGTAGAAGTGTGGAGAGGAGAAGGTGCGGTATGGGAGCTCCCTCAAAAATTGAGCGATCTTTCGGCGCTTAGTTTGACTTCGGCGGTTGCGACAGGGAAAGCTCAGACGATTACCGTGAACAATTGGTTGGATACCAGCTATACCGACGGATTTCTAGTAATGCATCGCGGCGAGATTGTTTTCGAGCGTTATATGAACCACATGCACCATCGTAGCCTACATTTATCCCAATCGATGGCGAAGTCAGTGACCGCCTCGGTCGCCGGAGTTCTGATTGGCAGGCGATTGCTGGATCCGCAGGCGTTGGTTGTGCACTATCTTCCTGAGCTGGCACATACCGCATGGAATGGTGCCACCGTGCAGCAGGTGATGGATATGACCACAGGCGTACGTTATATCGAAGACTATGAAGCACTGGATTCTGATATTGCTATTACAGATATAGCGTCCGGGTGGAAGGAACCTTCAGCGGGTTATACAGGCCCCGCCTGTATATGGGATCAGATTTTGACCTTAACCCGTACCGATCGCGCTCATGGAAGTACGTTTCAATACCGTTCAATTGAGACCGATGTGCTAGCACATTGTATGGAGCGTGTTTCCCAGACCAGACTATCAGATCTGATCAGCAAAGAGCTATGGCAACCATTAGGTTGTGAGAACGACGCGTGCTTTACCGTCGATTCCGCCGGCTACGCATTGGCGGATGGTGGTTTCAATGCGACTCTGCGGGACTACGCCCGTTTCGGTCAGATGCTCTTGCAAAACGGCTTTGCCAATGGCCAACAGATTGTGCCGTCAGAATGGATTGCTGATATCCACAATACCGATGGCGCGCTGTTTCAGTTTCCTTATACGAATGCCACCCCCAATGGTGGATATCGAAATCAGTTCTGGATTGAGAACGTAGATGAACCTGCGTTTATGGCGCGAGGCGTGTTTGGTCAACTGATTTATGTCAGTCCGGCAAACCAAATGGTTGCGGTCAAACTGTCGAGCTGGCCAGAGTTTACCTCCGTATTAAGGCTGCAAGAGGCACTGAGCGCGCTGCATAGTATTGGTTCTTTTCTTGCGACTGCAGAGTAAGTTTCTGCGATCCGATGGGATGTATCTGAGCAATTGGTGTTTACCCTTTTTAGTGTCGGCTCATTTCAGAATGTTTGAGAGTGAGCTCCGAGCTTAACTGTCCGAGCAGCGTCAGACGGGTAGATGGCAACCGCAGGTAGACGCTGGCATTTGCTGATCTGAGCGCGCAGTTGGAGTGCTGTATCGGGGTTAACCTGGCTATCCATCAATATTCTCACGGTCGCTTCCGATTGCGTAGTATCCCTATGGAAATTGAACCATCTGGTCTCTTAAACGAATACCGAACTATGCACACGATACCAAGTAGCGGATCGCATCCCAGGGCACCAAGTTGAGTCGCTTTTTTAGAAAACTCAATGTTTTCCTTGTCTTAATCTATGTGCTTGGATGGGTAACAGGGATGGCATTTTCCAGTGTGTTATTTGTGTTCTGGTTAATGATTCCGATGGTTTCGCTGTTGATTATTCTATGCTTTGGCTGCGGTTTGACGCCGGTTCAAGATAGCGTTTTTCGCATTGTGGCATTTGTTCTTTTGCTAATAGCGACCTGTTATTCAGTCTATTCGGTATTTTATGCTGGAGAACAAGGCGCGGTGGGGCTAATCTTTGTAGGTGTTCCAACGGTGGCCCTATGTCTGCTGCTTTACACTATCTTCGTGCTTATCAACCAAATTCGTAAACGTTAATCAACGACAGCAATAGGAGGATTAACCGGAATAAATCGGTGAGTTACAGAGAGAGTCAGAACCATATTCTGTAAAAAAACAGGATTACTTTCTGGTCTGGAAAGTTGACGTAAGAGGCGGAATAGAGACGTTGCGTCGACGACAACTTAATGTCGCGGTCAAGATGTTTTAGGTCAGCTGCTCTGGGTTTTCTTCTTGGTTGTTTTCTTTTTACTCGCCTTTTTCTTGGCCTTCTTTTTTGATGCTTTCTTTTTCGCTTTTTTCTTAGTCTTCTTTTTTGCGACCTTCTTTTTCGCTACTTTCTTCTTGGCGACCTTTTTCTTGCCGCGTGGCGGCTTCGCATTTTTGAGGAGTTCTTCGCAGTCTTCAAGTGTAAGGGTCTTCGGTTCCTCAATATCCTTGGGTACCCGCGCGTTCTTTTCACCATCGGTTACATAGGGACCGTATCGGCCATTCAGCACCTGGATGCCAGCCTCCTCAAAATCGAGAATCAATCGATTGGCATCTTTTTCTTTTTTCTCTGCGACCAGCTGAAGGACAACGTCGAGTTCCACCGTATACGGATCGTTATCTTTGCCTAGAGAAACAAACTTGTCACCGTATTTTACGTAGGGTCCGAACCGTCCTATTGCAACGGTCAGCTTTTCACCCTCGGCGGTTTCTCCCATCGAGCGTGGCAGCTTGAAGAGTTCAATGGCTTCTTCAAATGTGATGCTGTCCAGCTTCTGTCCGGGGCGCAAGCTCGCGAACGTAGGTTTTTCTTCATCATCTCGCGTTCCGATTTGTGCATAAGGTCCGTAGCGACCCATGCGCACAGACAGCGGCTTGCCTGTTTTGGGATCTTCTCCGAGCACCCTGGCCTGGATGACCTCATCTCTGGAGACAGATTCATCTTTATGTTCAACCTGTTTGGAGAAGGGTTCCCAGAAATCCTTCATCAAGGGGATCCATTTCTTCTCCCCGCGAGAAATCTCGTCGAGCGCATCCTCCATTTTTGCCGTAAAGTCGTAGTCGACATATTGCGTGAAATGTTGGGAAAGGAACCGGTTAACAATTTTTCCGATGTCCGTGGCTTCAAAGCGCCGTTGTTCCAGTGTCACATACTCTCGATTCAGCAGCGTGCTGATGATGCTTGCATAGGTAGACGGACGCCCAATGCCGTAGGCCTCGAGGGTTTTAACCAGTGATGCTTCATTGTAACGAGGTGGCGGTTCGGTAAAGTGTTGTTCCGGGCGAATCGCCTTCAAGTTCACTTCGTCGCCTTCTTTCATTGGCGGCAAGATGACATCTTTCTCGTACTGATCTTTTTTATCGTCCAGTCCTTCCTTATAGACCGACATAAATCCTGGAATTCGGATTGTGGAACCCGTCGAACGAAATGTACCGGCATCGCCTGCTGCGAGATCGATAGAAACGGTATCAATGGTAGCGTGCATCATTTGACATGCCACGGTACGTTTCCAAATCAAATCGTAAAGACGGTATTGATCATCGCTCAGCGCGGACTTGATCTTCTCCGGTATGCGATCGACAGAAGTCGGACGCACTGCCTCGTGCGCTTCCTGGGCATTTTTCGCTTTACTCTTAAAAACACGCGGTTCCTCGGGCACCATATCGGCACCATATCGCTTGGCAATCAGGTTCCGTATTTCTGCTACCGCCTCACCAGCCAGCACGACAGAGTCAGTTCGCATATAGGTGATAAGACCCACTGCACCACCTTCAAGTTCTATACCCTCGTACAACTGCTGTGCGGTCTGCATCGTTCTGCGGGTATTGAAGCCTAGCTTTCTGGATGCTTCCTGCTGCAGAGTTGACGTCGTGAAGGGAGCCGTGGGATTTCGCTTGCGTTCACGTTTAGTGACTTTGGACACCACCAGTTTTCCATTCGCCGCCTGATTCAGCCGACTTTCTACTTCACTGGCACGATCGCCGTTGGTGATGGAAAACTGTTCCAGCTTCTCGCCTTCGAAGATCGTGAGTTTGCTGCCAAAGTCTTCTTCGGAGAATTGTAAATCTGCTTCGACGCTCCAGTATTCTCTTGGAATGAATGCTTCGATTTCCGCGTCTCGCTCGCAAATCATGCGAAGCGCGGGGCTTTGCACTCGGCCGGCAGACAATCCGGTTCGTACTTTTTTCCAGAGCAACGGGGATAGGTTGAAACCAACCAAATAGTCCAGTGCTCTTCGTGCCTGCTGGGCGTCGACTAGGTCACCGGAGAGTTCTCGTGGGTTTTCGACGGCTTTTCGAATCGCGGTTCGCGTAATTTCATGAAATTCGACTCGATAGACGGGCTTGTCTTTGAGCAAGTCCATCTCCTTGAGCAACTCGTAGAGGTGCCAGGAAATCGCTTCCCCCTCTCTGTCGGGGTCAGTTGCGAGATACAGTGCATCCGCCTTTTTCATGGCCCTGACGATGGCGTCAACATGTTTTTGATTGCGCTCGATGATTTGGTAGGTCATCTCAAAATCATTCTCAGGGTCGACCGCCCCTTTCTTGGGTAACAAGTCACGCACATGACCATATGACGCAAGCGCGGTGAAGTCGTTATCCAGATATTTGGACATGGACCGGGCCTTCGCCGGTGATTCGACAATGATGAGAGGTTTACCCATAAAAAGCGTACAGCATGAATGTTTTTTCCGTTATTCCGTCGCGCCTGATCCCAGAAGAGGAGCGCTTGTTACGACGGCACCGGTTTTTAACCGTTGCGGGCGGGTGGGGTCAAGGGACCCGTACAAATTTATCAAGTGGCTTTCTTCTCAGTGAATGCAGGCATGGAGGCCGTCGAGAACCAGGGATTCTGTCAATTCGCTCATACCTTCGCCACCGGTGTAGTTGCTCAACACCATCAAAATGACCCACTTAATATGGTCAATCTCGACCGGTTCAACACCTAGAGCCATCAGCTGATCAATGACCATTTCGCGAGAAACAGGGTTGAGAACGCCACATTGCTCGAGACTTAACAACAATCCTCTTGCCTCGAGGTTCAGATAATCCATTTCTTCCGGGGTGTAATGCCGAATGGATCCGCCAATGGTCGGGGTAAATTCTTCCGGATGTTCTTCACACAGGGTTGCCAGGTTTTCCAGCCAGTCGAATGCCTGGTCGATCATACCGCTTTCAAATCCTGCCTGGCTAAGCTCAAGAACCAGTGTTTCCTGGTCCGGCTCGTAGCCATCGTCATCAAACATATAGTTTTCAAACAGATAGATCAGGACATCAAGCACGCTTTCTTTCATATATTGGATTATTCTGGTCTTATTTTGGACGACAGTGCCTCAAGGAAGCCGCTGATACCCCCCAATGGATTCGGTCACCAATCCTTGCAGTTCTAATTGCATGAGAATGGATGATACTTGGTCTGCCGTCAATCCGCTATGATCAATTAGTCGATCGACTGGGCAGGGTGAGAAATCGAGCAAAGAATAAAGCTGCTCCTGGCTTTGATTCAGCTCTGCTCTTGTCACTGTCTGCTGAAAAGTCGTGTGCAGGCAAACTGTGGTCGGGTCTCGCAGCTCCTCCATGACATCTTCCGGAGACTCGGCAATGGCGGCGCCTTGTTTTAGGAGGTAATGACAGCCTTTACTACCCGGCATGTGAATAGAACCGGGAATTGCAAAAACCTCTCGCCCCTGTTCCGCTGCGAGCCGCGCGGTGATGAGGCTGCCGCTCTGAAAACCGGCTTCTACCACTAAAGTGGTGAGACTGAGTCCGCTGATGATGCGATTTCGGCTGGGAAAATGCGCTCTTCGCGGCGGCGTTTGTGGTGGAAATTCGCTAACAACCAAGCCCCGATCGACAATAGCGCGATGCAATGCTCGGTTACGCGTCGGATAGATTTGGTCAATTCCAGTAGCGACCACCGCAATCGTATTGCCCCCAACATCTAATGCGCCTTGATGCGCGGCTGTGTCGATACCCAAGGCCAATCCACTCGTGACCACAAAATTATTTTCACAGAAAACGGATGCAAACTGCTGCGCAGTTTCGGCTCCGCCACGACTGGCATGTCGACTTCCTACCATGGCAATTTGAGGTAGATCCAGCAGAGAAATATTTCCCGCGCAAAATAAGCCGAGCGGCGCATCCTCTGTGCTTTTGAGCAGAGCGGGATAGCGACTATCGGTAATTGGTAGAAAACTGGCGCCTATTCTCTCCAGCAATTCAACGTCTGCCGCAACCGTTTCTGATATTGCCAGGGTTGGCGGCCGAGAAATTTGGTCCAGATCGAATTTCTTGCCTCCGGCTTTTGTCAGTATCTCCAGCAGGAGGCCTTGGGGCGCGTTGAAGATCAACTCGGGTGAGCCGAGTTGTTCAAGCAGATAGCGTTTTTGCGTGAGTGAAGCGCCTTTCATATATATAAGGCGCAGCCAGTGTTCCATCATTATGACTCTCCATGTCTTTGATCATGAGGGGGCACGATCAAGTTAATCCAAGTTAATCAATGGCACCGTGCAGAGCGCTTTCCATGCGCTCACAAATGCCGTGAGTTCTGATATTGCGGCTTTTGTACCGCAATATCAATCACTTTATAGGCAGTGGTAGATTTGATCTGGCCCCAGTTTGAAATATCCGGGGCTTTATCCGGTCGTTAGGGGTTTTGGTATCTGTCGCCCAGGCTGATGGCGCGGGTCGCCTCCATCACCAATGCATAGCTCAGCTTGTCAAAGACGCGGAATACCATCATCAGACCAGAAGATTCATCGGGCGGCGTGAAAGTCTCGCCGGTAACAGGATCTTTGCGGTTCTTGCGGTGGGCCATCGCCCGAACAACGTGACCTGGTTCTAAGCCTTCACGCGCCCCACCAGAGATAATTACGACATCGAATCTTCCGACGTCTCTCACTCCTTTGGGTGCATACAAAATCCATCCAGCGACTTCGTTTTCTGGGGCTCGAGGTTCGAAGTAGGGAAGCGGGGCGGAGTCGTCGTAAGGCATGATTCGGTTGCCAGGCCGGATGTCTTCGTTGGATTCGATCACCACCAGCTTTGAGATATCTTCCTCACCACGGAGCATACGGGCATCACCCAAATGTCGAGCCTCAATCCCTAGCACTTCGCCAGATTCAGGCTCGATCAGTGTTTCTCCAATTTGGAACACACGATAACCTTCTGCGTCCAGATCGCCGAGATTTCGCGCGTAAAACTGGTCGTATTTACCAAGCAGAATCTCATCATCAACCCCTTGCAACACATAGCCTGTTTCATCCAATTCCCCGGGCTCGATAATGAGGGGGGAGGTCAGAAATGGACCGATGACATTGGGTGGAATGGCCGGAATGCCGCGATCCAAATCACTGCGTCTTGCCTTGGGTTTAAGGCGAACCACTTTAATATTGTTGAGCCCAGTAACAACTAGCAAGTCGCCTGGATAGATCAAATGGGGATTGGCAATTTCCTGATTATTTTGCCAAATCAGCGGCCAACGCCACGGATCTCTTAAAAACCGGTTCGCGATTCCCCAAAGCGTATCCCCCTTTTTGACGACATATCTGTCTGGTGCGTCATCTTTCAGTGCCTGGGCATTTGCAGTAGTAATCGCTGCCAATGAGGTCAAGATGAAAACCAAACCGATTAAACGCTTTGTGAGTGACTGCGTCCCCTGGTGCACGTTCGAGCTGCGAACCTGTGGGCGTTTAAAAAAAGACAAACGTCTCATGGTGACGGATCCTGATTAGTGTGTTTAGTTTATGGGCCGCATTCGCCGGTCACCAACCTGGTGATCGACGCCCCCGCCGTCCGCAAAACCGTTGTTCGTTCGCATTCGGAAACCCGGATTTTATGTTTATTAAACAATCAAAGTCCAATTTTACAATAGTTTACCGATGTTTTTTAGACGTATTTATCGATATAGTAGCGGTTCTGGAGTACGTAAGGGGCTGGAACGCTTCCAAGGTGGTGGAGGTGAATGCCGAAAACTCAGGTTATTAGCACTGATTCCACTTACATTCCTGGTGCATTTGTTATCAAATACAGGTTGAACCTGGGCCGACTCGGTTGTTATTGACAGCTTGAACAGCATATCTGAATCTAAATACCAATTTTTGAGCATTGGCTATCTGAAGATACCAGTTCAGCTATCCATTAGACAAAAATTAGCCATATCCGACAGTATATCAACCATCTAAACCAACGCCCGAACGCGCTTGTTGTTGGAGTCTCCTATTTTGAGATGACGAATTGACCCTAGGTCGAGCAAGACAACGCGACGGCTTCGTTCCATATAATCTGCACAGCATCTTAATTAACCAACTATGACCGATCGAATCGCTTCCGTGACCCGTGATACTGCGGAAACGCAAATTACAGTTACGGTGAACCTTGATGGCACCGGAAAAGCCCAGTTTGATACGGGAGTTCCCTTTCTTGAACACATGTTGGATCAAATCGCTCGTCATGGTGTGATGGATCTGGATATTGTGGCGAAGGGTGATCTGCATATTGATGATCATCACACGGTAGAAGATATCGGGATTACCCTAGGTCAGGCAATCGCCAAGGCGGTGGGAGACAAGTCTGGTATCCGGCGATACGGACACGCCTATGTGCCGCTGGACGAAGCGTTGAGCCGGGTTGTCATTGATTTTTCTGGTCGGCCGCTTTTGACCCAGAATGCGAGCTTTCCTGATGGAACGATTGGTCGATTCGCGACGACTCTCATCCATGAGTTTTTTCAGGGATTCTGTAATCACGCTCTGGCAACGTTACATATTGATAATCTGCGGGGCGCGAACTCTCATCATATTGCCGAAACCATGTTCAAGGCGTTCGGCCGCGCTGTGAGAATGGCGGTAGAAGTCGACCCCCGAATGACCGGGGTACCGTCAACCAAGGGAGTGCTATAGGTTTCAAATCATGCACAGTGTGGTGATTGTGAACTTGGGTACGGGCAATCTTCGCTCGGTCTACCGCGCATTTGAATATGTGGGCGGAAAAGGTGATGTAGTCATCAGCGCCGACCCCGAAGTGATTCGCAACGCCAGAAAATTGGTTTTGCCGGGGCAGGGAGCGATTGGAACATGGATGCGTCAGTTGCATCAGGATACCCGGCTGCGAGCAGCGGTTTTCGAGCGTTTGCAAACCGGCCCGGTACTAGGTATTTGTCTGGGATTGCAGGCCTTATTTGATTTTAGCGAAGAAAATGGTGGGCAAGATGGTATGGGTCTGATCACCGGCCAGGTAAGACACTTTGAGCCAGCACATCGGGCTGCAGACGCTTCTAACAGCCATCTAAAAATCCCTCATATGGGGTGGAATCGGGTCAAACAACGTTTCGATCATCCACTTTGGCATGATATTGCCGACCAAGAACGTTTTTATTTCGTGCATAGTTACTATGTTGATGCGGCTGATCCAGCTACGGTAGTTGGGGAGTCAGATTACGGAATACCATTTACCGCAGCGGCCGCTCGAGATAATCTGTTTGCAACGCAGTTTCATCCCGAAAAAAGCCAGCAGGCGGGTTTACAACTTATCAAGAATTTCATCCACTGGAACGGGGTCCAATAAGATGTTGTTGATACCAGCGATCGACCTGAAGGAAGGTCAATGTGTGCGTCTCAAGCAAGGCGATATGAATGAAACCACCGTGTTTTCAGATGACCCGGTTGCGGTGGCGGGTCGTTGGGTTGAGGCGGGTGCCAGAAGGTTGCACATCGTCGACCTGGATGGGGCATTTAAAGGCGAGCCGGTGAATGCAGATGTGATTCATGAAATCGCAGAGGCCTATCCAGACCTTCCAATTCAGGTTGGAGGGGGCATTCGCAATGAATCTACCGTTGATGTCTATATTCAGGCCGGTGTTCGCTACGTGATTATCGGCACCCAGGCGGTGAAAGAACCTCACTTTATCAGCGACCTTTGTGCCGAATTCTCCACCCATATTATTGTCGGGCTGGACGCTAAAGATGGGAAAGTCGCCACAGACGGCTGGTCCAAGCTCTCAAAGCACGATGCCATCGATAT
This sequence comes from Acidiferrobacterales bacterium, assembly GCA_019633985.1. Taxonomy (GTDB): domain Bacteria; phylum Pseudomonadota; class Gammaproteobacteria; order Arenicellales; family Poriferihabitantaceae; genus VYFG01. Next base: position 38,514 of record JAHQWE010000056.1, read on the forward strand.
GGCGCAGCATTTTGAGGAAGATGGGGTTGAGTCCATTATCTATACCGATATTGCGCGAGATGGCATGATGCAGGGAGTGAATATCGAGGCCACCATGCAGCTCGCCGAAGCAATCAACATCCCGGTAATCGCTTCCGGGGGAATTAAAAATATCGAAAATGTGAAGAAACTCGCCAAGGTCGCAGAGTCAGGAATTGTTGGCGCAATTACCGGGCGCGCGATTTATGAGGGCACCATGGATTTTGCGGAAGCGCAACAGGCGGCTGACGAGATTGCCGGAACCAACGTGTTTGGCCTCTAAAACTAACGAGTTAATGAGCCTGGCTAAACGCATTATTCCCTGCCTCGACGTGGACGATGGTCGCGTCGTCAAAGGTGTGCAGTTTGTGGATATACGCGACGCTGGCGACCCAGTTGAAGTGGCCAGACGGTATGATCGGCAGGGCGCAGATGAAATCACTTTTCTGGATATTACCGCGAGTTCCGATCGACGGGATACCATCGCCCATGTGGTGGAGAAAGTGGCCAGTGAGGTATTTATACCGCTTACCGTGGGTGGCGGTATTCGTCAGCTGGAAGATATCTATCGACTCCTGGATGTCGGTGCCGACAAGGTTTCCATCAACACCACAGCGGTAAATAACCCCGATTTCATTAATGAAGCGAGCGGTCATTTTGGAAACCAGTGTATTGTTGTCGCTATCGATGCGAAACGCGTCGATGATGGATCGCATTGGGAAATTTTTACCCATGGTGGTAGAAATTCGACAGGACTTGATGCCATTGAATGGGCAACACAAATGGCCGATCGTGGTGCCGGCGAGTTGCTTGTTACCAGTATGGACCGCGATGGCACCAAAGATGGGTTTGACTTAGCGCTAATGCGCGCGATCACAGACGCAGTGAGCGTTCCGGTGATTGCCTCCGGAGGCGTGGGCGAATTGGAACATCTGGCTGAGGGGGTATTGGAGGGTGGCGCTGACGCGGTTTTGGCAGCGAGTATTTTCCACTTTGGCGAATTCACGATTCAGGAAGCCAAACAGCATATGGCCTCAAGGCAAATAGAGATGAGACTATAATGGATATTGACCAACTCGATCTGGACGAAATCAAGTGGAATGAGGCGGGATTGGTGCCCGCTATTGCCCAAGAGCACGATAGTGGACAGGTTTTAATGGTTGCCTGGATGAATCGTGAAGCGTTGTCTCTTACAATCCAAGAACAGCGGGCGATCTATTTTTCACGGTCACGCCAGAAACTCTGGCGAAAAGGTGAAGAATCGGGTCACATACAAGTATTAAAAGAAATTCGTATCGATTGCGATAGCGATGTGGTTCTTATGCAAGTAGAACAGTTAGGTGGAATTGCCTGTCATACCGGCCGCCACCATTGTTTTTACAAGCGATTTGAGGAAGGAGGTTGGCGTGATGTTGAACCAGTCATTAAAAGCGCTGACGAAATTTACAAGGGAAAATCTGGTTAGTCCGCTATTTAGTTTGAGCCTGGCTCAGTAGCTACAAGGTTTAACCAGCCGAAATCACCTGGGGGAGAAATGACAATAGCCCGAGTAGAAGAAGTGCTCATCGATTTGGAAAAAGCGATTGAGGAGCGTAAAGATGCAGATCCGGAAGAATCTTATGTGGCCAGTTTATTACAGGGTGATCCGGATCGGTTACTCAAAAAAATTGGGGAGGAAGCTACGGAAGTCATATTGGCTTCGAAATCTGGGCGACCTGGAGCGGTTTCCAGTGAGTCTGCGGATCTAGTTTTTCATTTAATGGTACTACTGGCGCAACACGGTCTGGGATTTCGGGATGTGCTTGCTTGTATCGATAGCCGCAGCGGAGTATCTGGTTTTCAAGAAAAATCCCTTCGCAGTACTGACAAATCCAGCTAAAATCAAAGACTGAGCAATCAGTCGCATAACAGCCGGCTGAACACAACGAATTGCGGTTTTGATCGAATGAATCGGGTTGTCAGTGGAGCCATGCTTCGCTTTCCGTTCTCAGAGTGAGTAACACCTGTCCGATCAGTTTCACTCTGACTACTTCCGCAATACTTATTTATTTAGTGGAGAAAAAATCATGGGTTTAGGTGGAATCAGTCCTATCCAGTTAATCATTATTCTGATCATCGTGTTGCTAATTTTTGGCACCAAAAAATTGCGCGGACTAGGCGGCGATTTGGGCGGAGCGATTAAAGGTTTTAAAAAAGCAGTAAAAGAAGACAACACGGCGGAAAAAACCGCGGAAACTTTAGAAGAAGCGAAAGAAGCTGCTACCGACCAAGCAGAGGAAGTTGTTGAGAAGGTGAAGGATTCGGTCGACAGCAATAAAAGCTGATTGGGAGTAAAAGACTCAGTCAGTGTGAGGATGCATTGCGATGTTTGACATCGGCTTTTGGGAGCTGACCATTATTGGTATCGTGGCTTTGGTGATTGTTGGTCCGGAGCGCTTACCTGGGTTGGCGCGTACCGCCGGTTTATGGGTCGGCAAGGGCAGGCGTATGCTTGCAGATGTAAAAAGGGATATAGACCGGGAGATTAAGTCCAGCGAAATGGCGGATTTGAATTCTTTGAAAAAAGATTTTGAAGAAGCAGGCAAGGAAGTTGAAAAAGTCAGCGACGAGATCAAAACTGAATCTGGAATGGATGATCTGAAGTCCACATTCAAAGACGCCTCTCCGATCAAGGAAGACCTAAAAGAGGAACTGGATGAGATTGATCAAGTCAGTAAAGATTTTGATTCTGAGCTATCCGGAAAAACGGAAGGCCAAACTGTGGCTAAAGAGATAGATGCAGAGGACGCAGTTGAAGCAACTTCTGAATCGCCTGGGGTAAAGAAGATTAAGCAGTCAGAGGATGATGCGGCTTAACCCGTTTCGGTTAGATAACTACTGATATGCATACTTCCCTTGTCCCCGTCAGCATTTCCTCTAACCATCTGCGTCGCGATCAATCATGAATGATAAAACGGTTATAGGCGAAGGTACGCTGGTTTCTCATCTGCTAGAGCTGCGGGACAGATTGCTTCGGGCTATCCTTGCTGTCATTGTGATTTTTGTTTGTTTGGCGCCATTCGCCAATGAACTCTATGTACTGTTGGCGGATCCGCTAATGTCTGCTCTGCCAGAAGGCAACAGCATGATTTCTACTGAGCCCCATGGCCCGTTTTTTGTGCCCTTTAAGTTTGCCTTTGCCTGCGCGTTCGCGATCGCGGTTCCGTATCTCTTGTATCAGATGTGGGCATTTGTGGCGCCGGGTTTATATACACATGAGAAACGGCTGGTAATGCCGATACTGGTTTCGAGCAGCATGTTGTTTTACCTCGGAATTGTGTTCGCCTATTTTGTAGTGTTTCCCATCGTGTTTAGCTTCTTTGCCAATAGCGCGCCAGATGGGGTGCAGGTGATGACCGATATCAATGCCTATTTTGGCTTTGTAGTGAAACTATTTTTTGCCTTCGGCTTAGCTTTTGAAGTACCCATTGCCACGATTATTCTGGTACGTCTTGGGGTTACCACACCGGAATCACTGGCAACTAAAAGACCCTACATTATTATCGGTGCATTCGTGGTTGGCATGTTGATGACGCCACCGGATATCTTCTCGCAAACGCTTCTGGCGGTTCCCGTGTGGCTACTTTTTGAGGTGGGTTTGTATTTCTCCAAATACTTTGTCAAACCTGATGAAGATGAAGAAGAGAACAAAGAGTTAGCTGCCTCCGAAGACTAACTCGAATCTTCAGCTTGACTACCATCCGCGAACCAAAATTCTAATGTATTTCCCTGGGTGAACATTCAAACCGTTTAACTGCGCAGGGTCTTAAATTCGAACGTATGCAGATCCGGAGCAACCACATTTTCCTCCGCCAGCGGTCAATCTCTGCGGTATGATTTGAAGATGACTACCCATATCTTGATCGTTGAAGACGAGAGCGAAATTGCAGATACCCTGCAATATGCGCTTGAATCTGAAGGGATGACCGCGCACTGGGCATCTCAAGGAGAGCGGGCGCTACAGTTGCTCGCATCCAACCATATAAGCCTGATCATTCTTGACGTCGGATTACCCGACTGCAATGGTTTTGAACTACTTAAAACAATTCGTCAAAGTAGTGAGCTACCGGTACTCATGTTGACCGCGAGAAGCGACGAAGTGGATCGAATCGTCGGTCTGGAAATTGGCGCAGATGACTACGTAACCAAGCCCTTCAGTCCGAGAGAGGTGGTTGCACGGGTGAAGGCTATCTTAAAACGCACTGCAAATGTGGCGCAAAAGAGTGGTTCACGTTTTAAGCATTTAGTGGCGGAAATGCGTATCCGCTTTGATGATCAACCACTGGAGCTCACGCGCTCGGAATACCGGTTACTTCAAACCCTGTTAAATCGCCCTGGTCAGATTTTTAGCCGTCGTCAGTTGATTGAAGCGGTTTGGTCTAGCCACCATCCATCTGACGATCGAGTGATCGATACTCACGTTAAATCTCTCAGGGCCAAGTTGAAAAAGGTTGACCCTGATTCCAGTCCCTTGGTTACCCATCGGGGGTTCGGGTATTCCCTGGAGAGGGAGGAATGACGCCCCCGATCAAAATCAGTTTCAGCTTACGCGCGTTCGTTTTTTACTTTGCTATTCTGGCAACCCTGTCTTGGTTTATTTTGGATGAGGCTATTGAACGATTAAACGTTGCATTAAGAAAATCTGCGGAAAGCGTTCTCGTCGATACTGCCAACCTGCTGGCCACTTCCCTTGAACAACAGTTGAGTGATGGGTCGTTGGACACCTGGGAAATCGAGCGGCTGTTTGATGCGGTCTATCAACGAAAGTTGCAGGCACAAATCTATCAGGTGCTCAAAGAAAAAGTAGATACAGAAGTGTACGTCACCGATGGCCAGGGTAAAGTAGTTTACGATTCGACCGGTTTGAACACGGGTGAAGATTTTTCGGAATGGCGCGACGTCAGATTAACGTTGGATGGTGAGTATGGTGCGCGAACCAGCTTTCGATATGCTGATCAAACCGAAGAGGATGACGAGAAGATCATGGTGATTTCTGCGCCTATTCATCTCGATTCGGAAATTGTGGGAGTAGTGGGGGTGGTCAAACCGATCGAAATTCTGGAAATGTTTTTGCTGGCAGATAGTAATCAGCTTAAGCGCTATGCCATCGGGTTGTTGGCACTGGCGATGATTCTGGGCTATCTGGTCAGTCATAGCTTTACCGCTTCTACGAACCGGCTAGCGAACTTTGCCAATGACATCGCTGCGGGCAAAAAGGTAAGGCGGCCGGAGTTTATGGACAAACGATTTTCTAATCTATCCAAAGCGATTGCACACCTAAGGCAACAATTGGATGGCAAGGAATATGTAGAGCAATACGTGCACAGCCTAACCCATGAACTAAAAACCCCAGTTACCGCTATTCAGGGTTCCACCGAACTGCTTCGAGAAGATCTGCCTGAGGAAGAGCGCAATCGTTTCTTACAGAATATCGAAACTTCGAATTCGAGAATGGCGCGTTTGGTTGATCGTATGTTGTCGCTGGCTAAGATCGAAGGACTGCCAGAGGTGACAGAATCAAAAGTGCTCAATCTTTCTGAAATTGTGGATCAATTAGTTTCGGAAAGACAAACACAATTGCAGGAGCGGAATCTAGCTGTGCGGCAAAAGCAGACCGGTGAGGGCGAAGTGATGGGAGACCCTTTACTCATTTCCCAGGCAATAGCCAATTTGTTGGATAACGCAATGGATTTCAGCTCTCCCGATAGTCAAATTGAAATTATGTTAGAAACAACTAATCGGGACTGCCAGGTTTCTGTTTGTAACAAGGGGCCGAGGTTGGACGAGTTCGCACTGAACAAGGCGTTCGAAAGATTCTTTTCGCTACCCGGTCCGTTTCGGGCGACCAAGAGCACCGGTTTAGGCTTGAGTTTTGTCCACGAGATTATGTCACTGCATCAAGGCAATGCGTCCATTCAGAATACGCAAGAGGGAGTGATGGCGAAAATATGGTGGCCAAATGGAACCACCGCGTAATCAAGTGCTCATTCTGTGGTGACATCTCCATACCTTCCACACAGAATGCTCACATAAAACCCATCTGACATTGGAAAGATCTTTCCGGAACAAAACACCGGAGGATTTCCATGTTCACCCAAAAACGAAAACATCTTGCGTTTGGCGTAATAGTTGCTCTATGTAGCCTATCTCATATCGCGTTCGCGAATATTCAGGAAGAATCATCAACAGCTGAACTGGTTTTTACTTCGAACCAGGGCGCTGATGTATCTGCAATGCTTCTCGATACCAACGTGAGTGGTAGCGTCAGCGGGCTAGTATCGACCATCACCATTGTTCAAAAATATCGTAATGATTCGAATGACTGGGTGAATGGACAATATCGGTTTCCGCTTCCAGAAAACGCTGCAGTAGATAGCCTGACGCTCGAAACAGAAGGGCGCATTTTACACGGCGTGGTGAAGGAGAAGCAGGCCGCACAGAAGGAATTCAATGTGGCAAAAAAAGAGGGGAAGAAAGCTGGATTACTCAAACAACACCGTCCGAATTTGTTTTCGATGTCTTTAGCGAATATTGCGCCTTGGTCAGAAGTGACGGCCACCATTTCCTTTGTATCAACAGTTCAGTATGAGCATGGCACCTTTTCACTACGACTTCCAACCACATTCACACCGCGATTTATTCCAGGTGCGCCGCTATGGTTAAGCAAAGTGGAGGAGACAGAGTTTGAGAGTGAGGGGAGTTTGGATATTGATGCAACCGCAGGTTGGGCATTCAATACCGACCAGGTGCCGGATGCAAGTGAGATTACTCCGCCTCAAATCGCGTCACCTCCTAACGCGGATAGTCATCGCTTCAGTTTGACGCTCTTATTGGATGCCGGAGTTCCACTGGATGATATATCGAGCGTGACCCATGCCATCAATGTAGCAAAAACAACCAATGATACGCATGAAGTGTCGCTCGCAAACGGCACTGCAAACCTGGATAGAGATCTGCTACTAACCTGGACTCCGGCGGCAAATCAAGCACCGGAAGCCGCAGTATTTCGTCAGCAAGGTGAGTCTGCGCAGCATAATTTGGTGATGCTGATTCCGCCAACCAAAAATGTGGTCTCCACCCTACCGAGAGAAATAATTTTCATCATTGATTCATCCGGATCGATGGCCGGCGTCTCCATTCTTCAAGCTCAGCAAGGTTTGCAAACCGCACTGAATTTACTGGCGCCAGGTGACAAGTTTAATGTCATTGACTTTGACTCCAGTGCGAGAAAACTATTTTCCGCTCCTCAGCCAGCCACCAACAACAACGTAGTGCGTGCCAGTACGTTTGTGAACAATCTGGTGGCTGATGGTGGAACCAACATGGCAGAAGCGTTGGAAATGGCATTTTCAATGCCGAAAGAAGAGCAGTCTCTCAGGCAGATTGTGTTTATCACCGACGGCAGTGTAGGGAATGAGCAAGCGCTGTTCAAAATGATTCGCAGCAAACTTGGAGCAGCGCGACTATTTACAGTGGGAATTGGTTCCGCCCCTAATGCCCACTTTATGCGCGGTGCGGCGCGATTTGGCCGCGGGAGTTACCAGTACATCGACGACATTGCATTGGCTGCGAGCAATATGCGTGGACTATTCGAACGACTGAATCGACCAATATTGAAGGATCTGAAAGTATGGGTTGACGGAGAGTCGATGAAAAATGGTTACCCTAATCCACTGCCGGATTTGTATTTGGGTCAACCGGTAATGCTAACAGTGAAAACACCCGCCCCAGTTTCTGAAGTGGTATTAAGCGGCAACCTCGCGGGAGAAAGCTGGCAACGAACGATCACAGTTAATGGCACTGCGAACGCCCAAAATATCGATAAAATTTGGGCGAGGAGCAAAGTGGAGCAGCTCGAGAGCGATATAGTGACGGGATTGATTGATTTTGACTCGGCGAAAAAGGTGATCACCCAAACCGGCCTCGACTATCAATTGGTGACCAAACATACCAGTTTTATTGCGGTAGAAGAGGTGGTGAGCAAACCCGCTGAGGTCAAGGCAAAATCGAGTCAGACTCCGAACCTGATGCCTGCAGGAAATACGATGCCGATACCCATGCCTAACACCGCAACGCCGTCGTCGCTGTTAACAATCTTAGGGGCGATAATGATGTTAGGTTCTCTTGCAACAGCAAGGTACCGTCGCAGGAGGCAGTGGCAATGAGCAGAATGCTTATCGCGATCGGTTTGACAATCGGTGCTGGTCTGGTTTTCGAGGGCAGCTATATAAAAACCAAAGCGGTGATGGCGCAAATATTAATTAGCACGAGCTGGGCCCAACGCTCAGCAACCTCTCCGCCCCGAGTACCCTGGCCGTGGGCGGATACCCATGCGATAGCGAAGCTTAGCTTTTCTAAAACTGCGGATTCTCAGATGGTGATGAAGGACGCAAGTGGAGAGTCTCTAGCGTTTGGCCCGGGCATGGTTTCAACGGGGCAATTTGGGAGCGCCCCAATTGTGATTGCCGGTCACCGTGATACCCATTTTAAAAACCTGCAAAAAATTGCTATTGGCGACGTGATTGATTTGGAGCATTGGCATGGAAAAAGGCAGAGATTTAACGTAACTAGTTACAGAATTTTGGACACGAACGCCGAGTCATTGACAATACCGTCAGACCAATCGTCGCTGATATTGATCACCTGTTGGCCTTTCGATGCGCTAGTACCCGGAGGGCCTGAGCGATTCATTGTGATTGCAGAGACGGCAATCTAAATTCTGAGGTGATCTCTTTCATTCGTCGGATGGAGCGATGTTCCAGTTTCTTTGCAGAGCGGTTTGCTTAAGTGTCAATAAGTTTGTTGATGCAACTTCGATGAGGCAATTAACTCGATCACTGTAACTAATTTCGAGAACAACACCCTGGTTGGTTGATAACCAGTGTCTGAGATCTTGCTCCTGAGGGAATCCGATTGAGATGGAAAGCTGGGTTTTATCGACATGAGAATGTACTTTCAGCTCGCTCATAACAGCCTGTGCGGCACCTGAGTAGGCGCGAACCAATCCACCAGTCCCTAGTTTAATACCGCCAAAGTAACGACTCACCACGACAATGACATTGCCCACATCCTTGTGCTGCAAAACATTGAGTATCGGTTTTCCAGCGGTGCCACTGGGCTCTCCGTCGTCAGACATGGCGACACTGGACGGGTTAGCGGGTGAGCCAAGCAGGTAAGCCCAGCAATGATGACCGGCATCCGGAAAGTGTGCTCTCGATTTCTCTATCGCCCGCATCGCAGCTGATCGATCATCTGCATAGCGTGCCGAGGCGATAAATCGGCTTTTTTTTATCGATGTTTCTATCTGTGCCATTGTGACGGGTACTTTGAACATAGCTGGGGATAGAGGCTGGTCGAGATCAAGAACCGGATCATAGTGAATAATTTGTCTAGTACCAACCGAGTCATCGATGGCTTTTTTGAGTCAGTAAAAATTGAAGTTTACGTGTACACAAAAAAAGCGCCGCATTGCGGCGCTTTATCGTGACTAGCAAATGAAATGTCTTGCCAGTTTTATCGAGTTTAGTAGTAGGTCACGTAACGCTGATGATGAGGCCGCTTGTGACGATGCGGAATATCTCGGCGATGTGCCTTTCGGTGACGTTTCGAATGAATCGCAAATCGTGGCAACTTATGATGACGCTTCCATTTATGACCGTGACTATGATCTACATAATCATTGTCGTAAGACTTGTAAGAACCATAAGAACCTTTTTGCGGCTTGTGGTTATAGTACACACCTTGGTCATTATAGTGATCCGAATAACCAGCATGATCCCGACCACGATATCGATTATCCACGTAGTCGTCGTTGTATCGGTGGTTGTAGCCGAAACTGCTGTTGTCATGGTCTTTACCCTTCCACTTGTGCGGCTTGTGGGTAGGCTTCGAATAATGTCCAAGGTCAACATGTACATAACGACGGAACCAGTTATTGACATGTCGATCGCCTCGATCGCCCTCGCCAAAAACATACTCACGACCGTTTACCGCGAGAGAAACCCGCGTACCCGGGTGGCGTTTTGCCAATTCGATTTGAACATTGCCAGAATGGCAAATTTTGCCGATGACACTACCATTACTTGCTTTGCGGAAGTCTCTCGAACCAACCATGACCCGGAAGCCAGCATCTCCACCGTAGGCAGACAGTCGATATTCGGTGCAGTTGCCTCCAGCAAACGAAGCGGGCGACATCACCATGCTGGTTACCAACCCGGCACCCATAATCAGAGTTTTAAAAAAAGTTGTGCTTTTCATAGAAAGTACCTCAATGAGGTTTATATTGACGACCATTGTAGGGTGACCAACTGAATCAATGCTGAAAATAGACTGAATTACCGTTTAGGAACGTGGCGATTGCAGGGTGAGCCTGTTGGGAGAAAAGGGTAGGCCGGGGACGAACCACTATTGAACATAGTGCCCGTATGCCGCCAAATCCACCAGCCAAAAAAAAGGGCCCGGTTGGGGCCCTGTAAAAATCCGCTATGCGGCGAGGAAACTCATGACTACCTTGCTAAAGGTGGGATCACTATAACGTTCTGCTCCCGGTTGTTATGTGAGGTAAATCACACCCGGTCGGGTAGGGTGTCACAGGGGCCGTCCTCGTTTATTCTGAAATGGAAGTATCACCCTCTCTCAGATTGGCTAATCTAAACAGTTTCCGAGGAAATCTCCGTGTATATGTGTTGTCGAATATGAGCGAATAGTTAATAGCTATGAACATATTGTACGATCCATAAGATATCGGCAATCAACCCAGACTGCGTCAGAGCCTCGGTACTTGCATCCATCTCAGCTGCCATTACACTCCCACCCCTGTTCGATGAATTAAGGCCCTATGTCTTCACTGATCTCTGTTTCTGGATTGACGAAAACCTATGAAGGTGGATTTACTGCACTGGAGCACATTGACCTGGATATCCGGGAGGGAGAAATTTTTGCCCTCTTGGGCCCTAATGGTGCCGGTAAGACGACGCTCATTAGTATTGTGTGCGGCATCGTAAATCCGGGTAAAGGGTCGGTGATGGTGGGTGGGTTTGATATCGTCAAACAGTATCGAAAAACCAGAGAGCTGATTGGGCTGGTGCCCCAGGAGCTCCATACGGATGCTTTCGAAACGGTGTGGAATACGGTGTCATTCAGTCGTGGACTATTTGGTTGTCCTGCGGATCCGGCGCTTATTGAGGCATTGTTAAAAGATTTGTCTTTGTGGGACAAAAAAGACAGTCGAATCATGCAGCTCTCTGGCGGCATGAAGCGTCGGGTGATGATTGCCAAGGCGCTTTCCCACGAACCTCGCATACTGTTTCTCGATGAACCTACAGCGGGGGTCGATGTCTCTTTGCGCAAAGATATGTGGGAGGTCGTTCGCCGCCTGAGAGAAACGGGTGTCACGATTATATTGACCACACACTATATTGAAGAAGCGGAAGAAATTGCCGATCGTGTTGGGGTAATCAGCAAAGGGCGTATGGTGGTTGTTGAAGAAAAGGCCGAGCTGATGCGCAAAATGGGTACCAAGCAACTGATACTCGACATTTATCAGCAACTGGATCAGGTTCCCGACGCACTAAGTAATTTTGACTTGTCTTTGTCCGAAGATGGTATGCAATTGATTTATAGCTATGACAAACAGCAGGAACGAACCGGTATTACGTCTCTTTTGGGTGCGCTCAACGAAGAGGGTATCAAGTTTAAAGATCTGAAAACCGAACAAAGCTCACTGGAAGATATTTTCGTGGGTCTGGTGGAGACACAATCATGAACATCCATGGCATTCGCGCAATTTATTTCTTTGAAATGGCGCGTGCCTGGCGCACACTGTTTCAGAGTATCGTATCGCCGGTTATTTCGACCTCGCTGTATTTCGTCGTGTTCGGCTCAGCAATCGGTTCAAGAATCACTGAAGTAGAAGGGGTGAGTTACGGTTCTTTTATTGTGCCGGGTTTGATCATGCTGTCGCTGATGACCCAAAGTGTTTCGAATGCCTCTTTCGGTATTTACTTCCCGAAGTTTTCCGGCACGATTTATGAAGTGCTTTCCGCGCCAATTTCCTATTTCGAAATTGTGATTGGCTATGTTGGCGCTGCCGCGACCAAATCCATCGTTGTTGGGCTGATTATCCTGGCCACAGCTGGGTTGTTTGTGCCGTTGCACATTGCGCATCCGTTCTGGATGCTCCTTTTCCTGGTGCTGACGTCGATCACGTTCAGTTTATTTGGGTTCATCATTGGCATCTGGGCAGATAACTTTGAGAAATTACAAATTATTCCACTGTTGGTGGTGACACCTCTGGTGTTTTTGGGCGGCAGCTTCTATTCCGTCGATATGTTGCCTGCAGTTTGGCAGAAGATTTCCCTGTTGAATCCGGTGATGTATCTGGTGAGTGGGTTTCGCTGGAGCTTTTACGAAATTTCTGACGTGAGTGTAATGACCAGTTTGACCATGATTACGGTGTTCCTGGCAATTTGTATCTTCACCGTGTGGCGCATCTTTAGCACAGGCTATCGAGTTAAAACCTGATCAGCTTTCTTCGTTTTCACTGCATGTTTTGATTCTGGGTTCAACGTATAATCGAGCTACCAACTCGTTCATTTCTGCGTGTTGTCATGCTACCGCTATTTGCCGCTTTCGTTGAAAGATAAAACCTTACTTGTCACCCTGCTTATTTCAATCGCGCTTGTCGGTGTGTCCGGGCTGGTCTATCCCTACTATGCCAAGAGGTCTACTTTTCAGGAGGCCACCTGGCATTTAATCAACAGCAATATCGGCGGTTTGCAGGGAGAAGCTAATTTGCTGACAGTAGGCGATCAGGTGGTGATGGTCGATACCGGACAGCGTAAGGCTGCTGAAGAGATGGTGCTTAAATATCTATTAAGACTATCCGTTTCCAAAGTGCATCACTTGTTTATTTCCGAGACCAATCGCACTCATTTTGCTGGGCTAGCAACCATTATTCAGGCCGGTATTCCCATCGAACGGATTTATTATCTGAAGGGCGCGGAAAAGAGTTTTTCCAAGCAGAGAAGGCGTAAGCGGTTTGAGCGCTATTTGCGTTACGCCCGCGAAAGTGGTGCGGAGATCATTCCAGTTGAACCCGGGTTTACCTTGGATCTCCCTGGCAACGCCTCGTTGGAGGTCTTAAAGGTTATTCCCAATTCCAGCGATCGGGATAACATGGCATTTCAGGTTTCCACCATGCTGTTGCGCTTCAACATTGCAGATTCCAGGGTACTGTTTTCCGGGGATATCGGTCGAGAGTACGCCAATTATCTGATAGAGAAGGCCGACTCCGATTCAACCGTCAAGCAAGCCCTGACAGCGGACTACTTCAAGCTACCACAACCGGATACCCTGGATCCAACTCCTTCAGCATTCTACGATTTAGTCGATGCCCGGTTTGCCTTTGTTCCCTCACCGAAGCGGCGTTGGTGCACGGACGAGGGCGCTGTTGCCAGAGAATGGTCGTTCGACAGTGAATTGCCAACCTGGGTGACCGGGCCAAATGGACATATCCGTGTCACTTGGAAGCCTGGAGAAGCCATGATTTTGCCGCAATTCATCAGCGGAAAATGTAAGCTGAAGGAGTTTGGTAGTCTGATGGTCAGAGACTAACGCCAGATCAACCTTGATTTCCAGGTTGCGATAACACCGCAGTGTTAATGAAGTGGTGTATGTACCTCGTCCCAGCTGGAAAACGCCAACTTTGGCGCGTTGATAAAAAACACAATCGACCAGCGAGCGCAGAGCGCATTGACATTTTGCTCAGTGGGCGCGTGTATCACATCATGCCATACCGGTTTTATCTCTCCATCAGAAGTTTCAAATAACATCCAGGCTGGCATAAACAGCGCGGTACCGCTTCCATAATTCACCGCTTTCAATGGGTGGGCATCACAGCAACCGATTCGTAGTCCGGGAGCGCTGTCTGCAATAGCCAGGGTACTAAATCCTTTGTCAAAATGCGCGCGTGCGCAGAAGCTGTGTTCTTGACGCGGGCTGTAGCTAAGAAACCGAAGAATGCCGTCAGCTAGCTGATCCCCATTAAACACTGCTTCCTTGTACGCGCGAAGCTCGTGGTTGAATAGATCAAGCAGCACTGATTCCACCTGGCGATAGATGGTTTCGGCAGCATTAAAAAACAGCCGAATTTCCTGATGCTCGGCAGCAAGTGCTTCGGCAGCAGCTTGGCACTTCAGATATGGACTCCAGTGAAAGAACTGTTTTGGATCCTTTCGCTCAATGGTCGTCTTGTCGGTGTAGCCATCGGCGCTGGCTCGATGACTGCGCGCGGAGAAGTGGAGCTGTCGTTTAATCTGCTCCGGCATCGCGAGAAAGTTGAGAAAGTAATGTGCCGCTTGACCAAGTTCATCCGGCCCCATCGGAAACTGCAGCGCGGCATGATGATTTTGATTGAGTTGTTCAACAAACGAAAGCGAGACATTTGACATCTTTTATGACAATTTTTCTGAATCAGAGCGTCGGCCATAGTACAGTAAGTTGTTCGCCCCAGTAACCAAGACGAATGACCAATTTACTCTCTTTTTTTGATCCGATTGCGCCATATGACCAGGGATTGCTCTCAGTCGGCAACGGTCATCAAATTTATTATGAACAATCCGGTAACCCTGCGGGGAAAGCAGCAGTCTACCTGCATGGTGGCCCCGGGTCGGGCAGTAACCCCAACCAGCGTCGTGTATTTAACCCTGAAAAATATCGAATCATCTTGTTTGATCAGCGAGGCTGTGGCCGAAGTCAACCAAATGCCTCGTTGGATCACAATACAACCTGGGATTTGGTCGAAGATATGGAAACGCTGCGCCAACATTTGCAAATTGAGAAATGGCAGGTATGTGGAGGGTCATGGGGAAGTACACTTTCGCTAGCCTACGCCATACTGCACAGCGAAGCGGTATCCGAGCTTATTTTGAGAGGGATCTTTACACTTCGAAAGCGAGAGTTGGATTGGTATTACCAAGGCGGTGCGGCCCATCTCTTTCCCGATTGCTGGGAAAAGTTTGTCGACCCTATTCCAAATGAGGAACGAGGCGACATGATACAGGCATACTACCGACGACTGACCGGCAACGATGCAACAGAAAAAAAACGTGTTGCCACCAGCTGGAGTCAATGGGAGGGCAGCACGATTAATCTCCAGCCGAGACCGAAGCAGGTGGAGCACTATGGCGAGAATCAATTTGCGGAAGCGTTTGCCCGCATTGAAACTCACTACTTTGTCAATCACGGTTTCTTTGAGGAAGATGGATGGCTTCTGAACAACGTCGACAAGATAAAACATATACCAGCCACAATCATCCAGGGTCGATACGATATATGCACACCGATGCGGACCGCCTGGGATTTACATCTGGCATTTCCCGAAGCCGATTTTTATATCATCGACGATGCGGCGCATGCATTTGATGAGCCCGGAATCACCGATCGGTTAATCAAAACTACTAATCGTTACGCGCGCTTCTAACCTACTTATCTATGTCGCTTTTTCTCGTCTGCCTGGTATTGGCTGCAGCTGTTCTTCATGCGAGCTGGAATGCCTTGGCAAAATCTGCGGGATCGCCAGCCTATGCGATTGCGGCATACCGACTGGTGGCGTCAGTGATTAGCTGTGGGTTGATTTTTATTGTGCCATTTCCTGCACCGGAAAGCTGGCCTTATTTAGCGGGCTCAGTGATTGTGCACAATGTCTACTACGTGACACTAGCGATGTCTTATCGAAGTGGCGATCTGTCTTTGGTATATCCTATTTTTCGCGGGCTAGCGCCAGTGCTGGTTGCAATTTCTGCTGCGGTATTTTTTGGCGAGCATCTGACACCGGCTGCACTGTTTGGCGTGGTGTTGGTGAGCACAGGTTTGGTCATTCTGCCTTTACTCGGTGCGAGGGCGAATCGTCCAACCAAAACCGCATTGAAATGGGGTCTGGCAACTTCTGCTTTGATCGCCTTTTACACAGTATTGGACGGAGCCGGGGTCAGAGCTTCCGGAACAGAGTTTGGTTATATCACCTGGTTATTTGTTTTTGAAGTGTTACCCATTGGCATCTGGTTATTGTGTCGTGAAAGAAGCCGGTGGTTGACGTATTTGGGAGAGAACAAAGGGACCGTGCTGTTTGGCGGCATCGCATCATCCCTGGCTTATGGCATGGTGATTTATGCAATGAGTTTTGGCGCAATGGCGCTGGTGTCATCCTTACGAGAAACTAGCGTGATCTTTGCGGCGATCATTGGCACAGTATTTTTGCGGGAACCATTTGGCAAGCAACGTATCTTTGCCGCTAGCGTTGTCGCATTAGGAGTGGTTACCATCCGATACTTTGGCGGTAGCTAGAGTTTGAGTACCTTTCGAAAGTGAGAAACGAACAGAGTGCTAGGACCAAAGGTGATGTTGATGCCAGACAGTCTTGCAGTCTTCCGGCAGCTCGGCCAGTTGCCCAAGCGTCGCCCAGGGTTTATCAGGACCATGAAAATCGGAACCGATAGACGCTGACAGTTGATGCTTATCCGCGAGTTTTTTGACGCAAGAAATCTCTTTCTGCGAAGTATTCCCCGAGATCATTTCCAGGCCGTCGCCCGCACAATCCGCAAATGCAGCGACTAGTAATTCTATTTGCCTGTTGGATAGACCATAACGCAGAGGATGGGCGAGTACCGCAGCACCACCTGCCTGATGGATGGTGGAAATTGCCTGGTCCATGGTGCACCAGTTAGCAGACACATAACCGGGCTTGCCCCGCACCATATAACGTTTAAACACTTTCTTGAAGTTTTTGGCCAGGCCGCGATTGACCAGCATTTGGGCGAAATGGCCTCGGCCTAAGATATCCGTTCCTGCCATCTCGACGGTTGCGGCGTAGGCATCGGTGATGCCTGATTGCTCTAGTTTTCGGCCAATCTCGATCGCGCGCTGAGCTCTAGACTGTTGCGCGTCCGCAATCAATTGCTGTAGCGCAAGGTTTTCTGGGTCGATGCCAAGGCCGATGATATGCACGGTTCGTGACTCAAATTTCGCAGAGAGCTCGATGCCGTTCACCACCTCCAGCTCTGTGTTCTTTGCCGCCAGCTGGGCTTCGGCAAGACCCGCAGTCGTATCATGATCGGTCAATCCAAGATAACGCAGATTTTGCTCCAGCGCTTTGGCTATGAGCTGGGTGGGGGTAAGACTGCCATCCGAAGCGGTGGAATGGGTGTGCAGATCAATCATGGGTTGAAATATATTCCTTGCGTATTCGAGTTACAACAACTGTTAAAGCAATGCGAGATCAGTTACATTTTTAACTGTCGTTAACAGATAAGTCACTTCGACACAGTAGCCAGTCTTAATGTTGATGGCTTCGAATAAAAGCTAATTCTTTCGGTTTATCAAATGAATATTTCGTCTGGCAATGTGGCCGCCCGTCAACACGGTGCGATGGAGTTTACAGAAGCACCCGTAGATATTGATGAAGTGAGACGGTATCGACTCGAACGGATTCAAGAGCAATTACGCGAAAAAGATTATGCTGGGGCATTGTTATTTGATCAGGTGAATTGCCGATACGCCTGTGACGCCACCAACATGCAAATTTGGTGCTCACATTATGAAACTCGCTGTGTGTTTGTCGCCACAGACGGGCCTTTGATCCTCTTTGATTACGGCAACTACCCGCATCTTGCGGAGGGGATTCCAACAATTGATGAGTATCGGGTGAACTCCTCTTTCTACTATTTCACTGCCGGAAGCAATCGCGATCAACGGGCGGACGAATTTGGTCAGATCATTGCGGATTTGGTGCGGCAATATGGTGGTGGTAACACTCGCCTAGCAGTCGACAGATTATCGCATACCGGCTGCAGCCGACTGCTTCAACAAGGTTTGTCGTTGCATGATGGTCTGGAAGTGTTGGAAATCGCGCGGGAGATCAAGTCCAAAGAGGAATTGGTTCTAATGCAACACGCTATTGACGTCTGCGAGATAGGTGTCTCAAAAATGCGCGAAGCACTGGAGCCGGGTATCACAGAAAATGCACTATGGGCGAAGCTACATGAGGCGAATATTAGCCTCGGCGGCGAATGGATTGAAACTCGCTTGTTATCTTCAGGAGAACGCACGTATCCGTGGTTTCGAGAAAGCTCGATGCGAAAAATTCAGGCGGGGGACATGGTGAGCTTCGATACCGATTTGATCGGGCCATATGGCTATTGCGCCGATATGTCCCGGAGCTGGGTTTGCGGTGACAAACCCACTGCGGAGCAAAAGAGACTCTATGCACTTGCCTGGGAGCAGATTCAACATAACTGCTCGATTTTGAAAGATGGGGTGAGTTTTCGCGAAGTTTCCGAACAAGCCTGGGATATCCCAACCGAATTTACCCAAACCCGCTATGGCAGTTTAATTCACGGTGTGGGTCTCGCAGATGAGTATCCCTCAATTAAACATATCCACGACTTTGATGCCAAAGGCTACGACGGTATTGTGAGAGAAAATATGACGTTATGCGTCGAATCGTATATCGGCTCGGAGAAAAGTGGAGAAGGCGTCAAACTTGAGGAGCAGGTGTTGATTACGAAAGACGGCTGCAGGCTGATGACCAGTTACCCTATGGAAGCAGATTGGTTATAGCGCTTCATCCATTCGCCCGATGACATCCATGAACCAGGAAACAGGCGAGACATTTGGCCCATGGAATCCGGGTATATCCTCTACGCTGCCTGCGGAGCTGCTGCCCTATGTCACGCTGTTGGATCCGGAGAATGTGTTCGAGTCGATTGAAGAAGTCGACGAGCTGAGCGCGTTTACTGGATTGCCTCGTGAGCAGCTGGTTACCTTCAGGCCGCAAAGATTGATGGTGCATGAATTGCTAGTTCGCGTATGTGCTGACTATGCGGTTTCTGACGGTACTCAATATGAAGATTTAGGCAACAACTTCCGCCAAATGGCGAAGACGATCCTTGATAAGCATCTCGCCGGTTGCCTGCCCAAAGTAGAAAGAGTGTACGCCAACTCCCGTGCCGAAATTGAGAAGCTGGTAGAGGCATGTTTTGCTGATCAACCGACAACAGGACCGACAACCCAGCTGCCCAGCCAGAGCTGGTTTGCTCGTTTTTTTAAATCTCAAAAACACGTTGAAAAAAAACCTTCGGCGATGGAGCAGGATCAGGCGCAAGTTGCGCACTGGCGTGATTCGGCTGCTGCATCCGATGGGCTAACCAGAAAAGTCTATCGATCACTGGCCCATGTAGTGGGGGCAGTAATGACCGTTCATGGAAGAATTCGCGGTGACAGAGAATTGCATCAGCGCCTGGTCGTCAATCAGCTATGCAATGATATCGTCAGTGAACGTATTGCCGACTTCCTGGCACCGCTTATCGCGCAGGGAGCAGCACAAGAAGGTTTTGAGACACTGCCAACTCAGCCTGCGCCAGTCATTATCAATGTAAAAGGAGCTTCGGCAGCGGGAAAAAGCACCCTCAGACCGAGACAGCAGAAGATGACCGAAGAGCTTGGTTTAGCCTGGCGTGACTTCGCGCTGATCAGCCCCGATATATTCCGGAAGTTTTTGCTTGAATATGAATCGCTCGGTGAGCATCATAAATACGCAGGAATGTGCAGCGGCGATGAGTTGCAGATCGTGGATCAGAAGCTGGATGCGCTAATGGCGCGAAAGGCGCGAAACAAGCAGTTGCCACATTTGCTTATCGATCGATTCCGTTTTGACAGCTTTGCCACGAAATCAAGTGAAGAGGG
Organism: Acidiferrobacterales bacterium; assembly: GCA_019633985.1. Taxonomy (GTDB): domain Bacteria; phylum Pseudomonadota; class Gammaproteobacteria; order Arenicellales; family Poriferihabitantaceae; genus VYFG01. The sequence continues at coordinate 58,311 of JAHQWE010000056.1, forward strand.
CAGTAACCTGCTCACGCGATTTGGCTCCAGGGTATTTATGTTTTATATGATCACACCCCCACACGCGACGGTGGAAAGGGCATGGTCAAGAGGTTTGCAGGTAGGTCGCTTCAAGGCTGTCGACGACCTGTTGGATCATAATATGGAGGCATTTAATGGAATGCCCCAGCTGTTTTTCACCTGGGCATTAAATCGCGAAAAAGATGTGTACTATGAGTTCCTGGATAATAGTGTAGCGATGGGTGAGCAGCCACGTACCGTTGCTTATGGGCGTAATGGGTCACTTACGATACTGGATATTGAAAAGTTTATTGATATCAAGCGCTTCCAAAATTTGGATGTGAATGCGCTGAACCCAGATGCGGTGTACAACAAATCGATCTCTCAACCAGACGATCTGCTGGAGTTCATGAAAGAGTGCTTTGAACGGCTGGATGAAATTACCTTATGTGATTTCTCGAGCGGTAGAATTTACGCTCGGGGGGATAAAGAGGGAAAAGTAGAACTGGATGTAGAAGGACTGTTCGCCGCTATCGGTGATCAGGATCTAGCGATGGCGCTGAAGAAAATGATTGTTAAGCAATGTGGAAAAAGGCAAGCTGCGCTGGCCTCACCACACTATATTGATCGCTCAACGGCGACCACCCTGGGTAACAGTGGCCAATCTACATGAATTGAGCAACCCTGGATATTGATAGTGAAATAGGAATTAAATATATTTTTGATAAACTTGTTGAGTGATCCCTGGCTGTTAAAAAAACTGTTTTCTACAGCAAATTGGATTCGAGGTAATCCACAAACTTAGTACGTCGCATCAGCTTACCTATTTAATGCCTCAGGCAATGCCTGTATTAGCAGCTGGGTTTCAAAGTACGTTAATCACATAGCTTTGAATATTTATGCAAAATTTCGTTGTTACAGATTTCCCCGATTCGCCTGATATCGAATCCTCGACCTCAGGATATGCGAGTCGTTTTAGTGGAAAGGTTGGCCAATGGTTCCTTGCTGTTCAGGATCGCGCTACGAAAAAAGCGATCAAGGCACATTTTGGAGACAAGAAGGGGCTGACTGTTGCTGATGTGGGGGGTGGTCATGGCCAGAATGTCAAACTCATGGCAAACCTCGGGCATCATCTTACGATAGTCGGCAGTCATTCCAGCGAAACAACCCAGATCCAGGAAGCGATAAACAAAGGGCAAATTGAATATGTAGAGTCATCGCTACTTGAATTACCCTTTGCAGATCATAGTTTTGATGTGGTGATCTGCTACCGCGTTCTGTCCCATATGCACTCATGGGAGCGTCTGTGTGATGAGCTGATGCGAGTTTCGAATACCTTGGTACTGGTTGACTACCCAAACAAACGTAGTGTGAATGTGTTCACAAACCTCTTTTTTGGCTGGAAAAAGCGCGTTGAGGAAAATACTCGGCGTTACCGACTCTTTTCTGACAGTGACGTATCACAGCAATTCCAGAAACGACGATGGCAGGGCACGTTTATATATCGCCAGTACTTGTTCCCCATGGCATTACACAGACTTGTTGGATCGAGAACGTTAAGCTTGTGCTTCGAGAATGTGGCAAAAATCCTCGGTCTCACCTTTCTTTTGGGTTCACCAGCTATCGCCGGCTTTGTTTGTCCAGAAATGATTGAGCTTGTGCTACAGACAGGAACTTCGTCGATTCATCATAAAGAAGTTAACTAACACTTTAGGGTGTTAAAGGGTTTGATTCTGTCTGGTTCTCGAGCTGCTGGAAGTACCAACTGGCTTGTTCCCATTCCTGATCTTGTTCCATGCGATAGTCGAATTCCCTCGGGTATTGATGTTGTTTCAGAATGGATTGCAGATGTGAATGTGCGACCTCGGGGTCATAAACTCGCCAGATCATCGTTCTGCTCTCGTTCCAGGTTTCGCGAATCAAAAACAGAGCATTGCCACCAGCCTGACTATCGATATCCAGCTTATCGCAGAAGGGGTCAACAACATCTCTTTCTTGTTGCGACGGCATTCCATTGTCGATGAGATCTTTAAACTGGATGGTGAGTGTCAGATGCCAGCTAAAGACACCTTTGTGCTCAAAGTTCTTCAACCCTGTGTTTAAAACAGCTACACATGGCAACCCATTTTCATTCCATTTGAGAACACCAAACTTCTCCTCCGGTAATACGACTCTGACTTCGTTTTCCTTGAGTTTGTTGTCTTTATTTCTTCCAAAGAGCTTTTTTAACACGTGAATGTTGCTACGTTATTTGCAAAGGAATGTTCTGCACTGGTTTTAATTGACGCTGAGACTGTTGAACCCTACGCGAGACTTTTTTCAAGCTCGATATAGTGGTCGTCAAAGCCGCGTGATCGATACATATTGACGGCGGGAGTATTTCTTGCCAGCACGCCAATCCGCAACCATTTGACATTGTGTCTTCTCGCATAAGCCTCAGCGGCCTCCATCAGGTCTCCACCAATCCCTGCCCCACGAAATTCCTGCAGTACGACCAGGTCTGAAATCAAACCGTATTCGAGTTTGCCATCCTCTAATTCCTCACTGACTACTTTCGTAAGTATCACCACGTACCCCGCGATCTGGTTGTCTTTGTCCGCAATTAGAATTTGGCCATCACAGTGTATGCAACGTTGAAACAGATGTGCCACATACTCCTCGGCAATCTCAGTGCCGGCGGGCATTCTCGAATCAATCTGGCGCTCAAAATCCTGTAGCTCGATAAGGCAGTGCATCAAATCTGAAGAATCCTGGTGTTGATTTGCTGTTCGGATGTTCATTAAGTTTTTATCTGGCTATCGGATATACAGAGCTCGCGTAGTCGGGTTTGAAGGCTGGATCTTCTGTGACCAATTGAGTTTTGTCGTTGATTGGCTGTATTTTTTTGAAAACGCGATTTTATCGCAGCTGTGATTGTTGAGCTTCACTTAAACCAAGACAACCTATATCTCGCCCCTCAAGTATCGTTGACGTTCTGATGGTGGAAACTTTTCAATGGCGTATCGGAGCATTGTTCTTGGCATGCGTTGGTAATGCTGCTTCAGAAAATATTTCTCCACAGTTTTGTTGCGGTTGCCGACTTCTCTTAGCATCCAGCCCACTGCTTTATGCATCAAGTCTTCTCTGTCATCAATCAGTTTTAGTGACAATGCAAGCACATCCTCGAAATCGCTTTTTCGTATGAAATGTAACGTTGCCATAATCGCAATCCGACGTTCCCATAAACTGTTCGATTCTGCCAGGTCGTATAATAGCTCTCTGCTTTTATCTTCCAGATAGGGGCCTACAATATGATAAGCCGAGCTGTCGACGAGATCCCAGTTATTGATATGTTGGGTATTGTTCAGATAGGTATCAAATATGACTGTACGTAATTTTTCATCCCCCTCGGTAAATTTCTGTACCAGTAAAAGCAGAGCCAACAGTCGCTCTTCGTGATAAGGCGACCTGAGTAAGTGTTGTACTTCATTCAGCGCGATGTTGGCATATGTCTTGGCAAACTTTCTCAGTACCGGCACCCGAATTCCCAGAAATTGATCTCCCTCGCCATACTCTCCTTTGCCGGTTTTGAAGAACCGGGTTGAGCCCTTGGCAATAGCGGGATTGGCCTGGATTTTTAGCAATGCCTGAACGTCTCTGGCTTTCATTGATGACTGAAACAAACTCTCTATGTAATGAACAACCGGAGCCATAAATAGGCTTTCAACTAACGGAAGTGGTTTACCGAATCGAACTAACAGGATTTATATATCCAGGGTTTAAGTAAATCGAATCTAGGTGCTCTGACATTGTTAATCTATCGCATCAATCCAGTATTCGTTCAATGACTTCTCAATCATATCTTTCTCAAATTCGTACTCTTCCTGATTCTGGCACCATAGCAAATATTTTCTCACGGCTGCTCTTTGAGAGATCGAAAGAGAGGTGTACATCGATCTAACGTAGTCATTAAGATGGGTCAGATGAAATAGCAAACCGTCCATATTTTCTCTGAATTCTTCGCTCAGCATAAACGCGGGCAGGTGAAATCGCATGCCGTCTGCATCAAAGAATGACAAGCTGCTATGACATCTGATTAACTCTTTTCCCTTGAGTTTTCGCCAGTCTGTTTTTTCATCACGTAGTCTCGCTTTGAGAATATCTTCTTTTGATGCATAGTCATCGATTGCCTGAGCTTGCCACAATCCAATACCTTCCCCAAGCTCAACCCTGTCAAAAGCCACTTCAATAGTTTCTCGAATCTTTCTTGGAATCATATTAAATGAAAACTAGATTTGTAAGCGTGACCTATCCATCAGTGCTAGTTAGCTGGACATTACAGTATTGTCATTGAAGAACCTGTCTCTACACCAATCTATCACCAGAAGTCCCATGCAAGTTAAGATACCGCCAAGTGCATCGGCCAGCAAGTCTAGCATCGTGTCATGAAGACCACGCTGAGCGTAAAACAGTCCGGTTGAATCCATTGCAAATTCAAAGATCTCCCAAAGCGCACCCGCGCTTAAGGTTCCTGTAACCACGAGTACACTTATCAAGATTATCGGTAATTGAATCTGGTGGTTTTTGCAGTAGCTGTATATGACAATGGCCAGGATTGCAGCTACTGCTGCGGATCCCAAAAGATGAACAGCCTTATCATAGAAAGCGGAGGTTTCGTACAAACCGACATGCATTCCCAATACGATATGGGCAGCAAGCAGCGCCGCAGTCACAACGCTAGACGCGATACGAACGGCTTTTTCCTGGACAAAAACGCTCGGTAAAAACGTGATTAGCAGAGCGGCAACTGCAACTGTTGCCCTGAGTCCGTCGAAAGAGCTTAACCACAATAGTCCGATGGCGGCAATGGAAAGACGACATAGCACTACCAAAAAACTCAGTAGTTGAACCATTCCAAATTTGTTCATGATGCTTTCCTCGCAATCATGAACACTGCTTTTTTCGGCGCAGGTTGCCAGGCATATTCGATATCGAAGCCCGTTTTCGACATGGCGTATTGCAAATCGATAATGTTAAAGAAACTGAGTTGTGGGATGACGCCAACCATTTGACCCAATTTGGCGATGGGTCGCATAAATGCCGCGCCGTCATTCAAACAGATGGTGCTGGTAACACAGACTCCGCCTGGTTTAATCATGTCGTACATTGCTTCAATCGTATGCTCCCAATCAGCAAGTACATGTAACAAGTTTAGTGCCAGCACCACATCCACTTTCACATCCAATTTGATCTCATCTGCCACAGAGCTACAGACAAAGTCGACATTGGCAACACCCTCTAATGCCCTCCGCTCCTCAGCAATCTCGATCATTCTTAATGAGAAATCTGTTGCCCGGATATGTTTGACAAATGGCGCATGGGCTAATGCAGTTGAGCCGGTTCCGCAACCGATCTCAAGTACTTCTGCGTTCTCATGTAAATACCCACGGGTGACGTCTAATTTATGGCGGTACGCGTCCGGTGCAGCCACCGGTTTTGCCGCATAACGATCGGCGACGCGGTTCCAGATACGGGCATCAGAACAAGCCTTTTCCTTCGCTACAGCCGTGACTGCTGTGCCAAGATAATCAACGGGTTGGTTTGTGTGAACGGTCATTGTGTTTTCCTCTGTGAATTTCAGAGGCCAATGATCAACAATTGAGTCAATGCACACATCAGTGCTTTGGCTATTTTTATATCGTCTGAATGTGGGAGAGCAAGCTCATACTTTCGGTTGATTTAGAACAGGCTCTTGATGCAGCGGAGCGATTGGGGGGAAATTTCTCAGCGCGAAACACGACCGGTTTCGTAGGCCCACATTGCAATTTCTACCCGGTTCCGCGCGCCCAGTTTTTGCATGAGACTGGCCAGATGAGTCTTTACCGTACTGAGGCTGATAATCAACTCATCGGCGATTTCAGCGTTACTGCGGCCACGCGCCACTGTGAGCAGTACTTGTTCTTCGCGTTGTGTAAGCGGTTCGATGGGCTGGGCGATCGCTTTATCTGGTATGTCAGCGAACGCGGTCAGAAGGCGTGCTGTGATGCTTGGTGCGATCAACGCTTCGCCACTTGCTGCGGCGCGAATGGCCTGTGAGAGCAGATCAGGTCCGGCATCTTTGAGAAGAAAACCGCGAGCGCCAGCTTTTAGTGCTCCATGAACATATTCGTCGAGATCAAAAGTGGTAATCACGACGATTGCCTGTGGAGCAACCACGTCCGGTCCTGCTAATAGACGTGTCGCCTCAATGCCATCCAGCTCTGGCATTCGAATATCGAAAAGACAGACATCCGGGTGTAACGCTCGAGCGAGGTCGACCGCCTGCCTGCCATCTGCGGCTTCACCAATCACTTCAATATCGGGTTGGGCATCGAGAATCATCCGCAACCCGGTACGCACCAGATCCTGATCGTCGGCGACTAGCACAGAGATCGTCATTTTTTCATTCCTCGCTTTGGTAGAGTGACCTCCACAACCCAACCCTGTGACTTTCCCGGTGCGGCACTAAATGAACCGCCAAGCAGGGAAACCCGTTCCGCCATTCCCTGTAACCCAAGGCCCGTCGCGGCGGGTTGCATAGTGGGGTCACCATCATCACTAACCGTTAATAGTACTTCATCAGTATCTCCATGGACCGATACGATCACGGAGTGGGCTCCCTGAGCATGTCGAACTGCATTCGTGACGCCCTCCTGCGCCAATCGAAACAGTGTTGATGAGAGTGTGGTGTCTAAATTATCCAGCGCGCCACTTAACTTGATATCCACTGTCAGCGGAAATGCTGCGTCACGCCCCAAGCGCTCTATATCGGCCAAGGTGGCTGACGGTGTGAGTTCGGCGCGATCCTTGTCACGTAGCGCACCGATAATGGTTCGCATTTCAGTTAGAGTACGTGAGGCTGCTTCCTCAATCACCTTTAGCGCTTCCAGCGGCGCTTCCGGTCGGGCAGCTGCCATAGCCTGCCCTGCCTGAGACTGAATGGCAATCGCAGAAACGTGGTGCGCCACAGTGTCATGCAACTCTCTGGCGAGTTGTTCTCGCTCGCGCAACCGAACCTGCTCTTTGTTATGTCGTCGTGCACTATCCTGGTAACGTGCCAGTGCGCCCAGAGCTGCGGGGAAAAGTAGAAATAAACTGGCACCCAAAATTTCAATCCAAGACAGGTTGTCTCCAACCAAAGCAAGACCGACTGAAACCGCGATCACAATCAATCCGATCAACACCTCCCTACCGGACGCCCATCGGACCAGCGCGTAGGGGAATAAAACGAGAAAAAAATTGCTGTTGAGTCCAATCCATTGGGTGCCGATACTTAACGAAATACTATGCACAAGACCGGTAGCGCCAAACGCTAAAACGGTTGCAAGAAATGCATAGGAGCGCCGCCACGGCAGCGTCAATGCCAGTGCAACGAACAGAATAACGGACAACCATCGCCAAACCACGTCTTGATGGAAGAAGGCTTCGAAGAAGCCCATGATGAGGAGCACCGCGACAAGAATCCAATCTCGACGCAAAGGCCCGGGTGCATCGGGGGCGCGTGGCTCACGCCGGAGTGTTTCAAGTAAGCTAAACATTGCCAAGTAGTGAATGAGAAGAAAAACCCAGTGTAAATGATGAGTATGGGGGTGACATCGGCCGATTGGCTGATTTTTCGACTCTTCGTATTAGGCTACGAATGGTGATTTGAATTGATAGTGGAAACCGTTGAGCAAAAGAGTATGGCTAAAAGTGGCGGAGAGATTAAATTATAAACACTCCCAGTTGCCCATTTTTGAACCCCTTTGTCCTCTTTGATTCTGGCACTTGTTTAGCCAGGAAAGTTTAGCAGCCGGTCGAGTTCGCCACTCGCATCCAGCGTCATCAGTTCTTCGTCACCGCCAATGGCGGTGTTATTGATCAGTATTTGCGGTACTTTCTTGCGCCCGCACCTACGCAGCATCTCAGCGCGTTCCAGCGGCATAAGGTCAATGAGGTATTCGGTGTAGTCGATCTGCTTTGAGTCCAGCAATGCACGTGCTGCCATGCAATGACGACAGAAGCTGGTACCGTAAATTTCTACTTGTGCCGTCATACCTAATATATCCACATACGAACCGTCAATTCTCAACCTAGATCATCCAAATCTGTAGTTGAAAGTAACGTGGTGAAGAATGGCGCATAGGTTAACACCGGGCCTTGCTGCATACCCAGATCATTAAATGCTTCAATAACCTGGTTCAGTCGTTCTTGGTTGGTTGGCGCATCAGAGAGATCCCGCAGGGTGGAAAGGAGCACGTCGATGCTTGTAGGGTTGATGTTTGTTTCCAGCATATGGATGGTGGTGTCGATTTGCTCTCGTGTGATTGCAGTTTTTCGATTGTCTGCACTGAGGTTACCAAAATCTTCTTCCCGAATGCGTCGCTTCATGGTGCGCACAAACTCTGCAAACTCCTCAGCATCTGGTAGATCGACGAATAACTTGATCAATGCTTCGCGATTGACCTCGCTCAAAAAATACATCATCGGCCCATCTACAACTGGCTCGGGTGACAACACTGACAGTACCACTGATAACTCTTCGTCTCCGAACGGACTTGAGATACGGTACTCGATCGCGTCATCAATCAGTTCGAACTCACGAGTTCCGAGATCGGGGTGTGTCTGGACAATCTTGGTGGTCATAGCATCAATGGAGGCGGAAGGTTATGCGGACTTAATGTGTCGGACTTATGCGCTGCATAACGAGAAGAGTAAAGTAGTATATCCGAAACCTTTCTATTCGAATTCTTGTTTTTTGTGCTGGTTATCTGTCACTGGATGGTTGATCTGTGAAGTCGTCACGAAGATACAATCGAAAACCAAAAACAGGCAACTCTTTTTGCATGAAGTCAAGATCTTCGGCTCGTCGAAACCCCACCTTCTCATACATCCGCCAGGCTGTTTGCATGGCCTCGGTGGTGTGAATAACTACCTTGGCATGGCCGCGTTGCCGAGCCTTAGCAATACATTCGACGGTGAGAAGTTTACCAATGCCTCGCCCTCTAGCACTCGGGTCTACGGCTAATAGCCTGAACCCGGAGGCGTCAGTCTCTTCGGGTGCTGCGCCTCCCGAGCCATAGAAAGACATTTTGCCAAAGTATACGACGGCCCCGTGGATCTTACCTTCCGTTGATACCGCAACCAGCAACTCCACTTCCGGCTTCTCTGTGATTTCGCCGATATTCGTCAGCAACCTATAGTACTCGGGTTGATCAGCTTGCTTGGGGAAGCCATCCAACTGCGAATATACATCAACCATTAATGCACCTATCGCGTCAAACTCATCGGGTTTGGCATTCCGAACTATGTACATGAGTTAGCACCACTACACGCTATTCGAGTCTTGAGCCGTACAACGCCTCGCATCAGCGGTTGAAAGGGCGCGTCGCTGCTTGGCGATCCACAGCATAGGCTTGATAGGTTGCGTGTGTTATCCCAATTAACCTGTTTGTTCATATGATTTCAACTTCAATCCATGTTTCGAAGCAAAAATTATTGGCGAGACTTTGAACACCTATCGTAGCTCGACAACCGATTCCGATTTCTTCGCCAAATATTTCAACAAAGCGATTGGCCATTGCAGTGGACACCACATGCACATCAGAGAAGTCTGGAGCGCATGCAACAAAGTTAAGTGATTTTATTATACTCACTACTCTATCGAGATCCCCTAAAGCTTGCTTGATACCCGCAATCGCATTCATTGCGGTTAGCGCAGCCGCTTCCTGACCTTGCGCCACAGTAACAGATTCACCTAGTCGTCCGGGAAATACAGGCTTGCCATCGCGAATTGGCACATGCCCGGACAGATGAAGAACAGAGCCTACAATGTGGAAAGGCTTCATGGTGCCGTAGAGAGTCCCGTAGTAATCGTCGCCCTCCGTAGGAGGGAGTTCGTAGCCTAATTCTTTTAATCTAGATTCTATATTTCCGGTCATGAGGATATTCCTTAAAACGAAACCAACAAAAATAAACAGGGATGGATTTATTTTATGGTGATCGCTTAATCTGAAGAAATTGCTCGGCAAATAAGTCTGTCACAGTTTCTGCTAAGCGTTATTGTCTTTGTTGCGAGTCGCCGGATTCCAATTCGGCCCCATGCGGATAATGCTGCTTTCATCCCAAACATCACTGATGCGGTAGAAGCGCTCAAACCTGGGCGCTTTCTCTGGAATGATTACCCAGGGTTGCTTGCTTTCAGTGAAAATATGTACGCTGGGCGGGAGGCGGTCCGGATCATCCAGGGTGCCGACGCGTATAAACCAGCAATCGTCGAAACGGCCGCTTTTATACTGACTCCAAACATAGGTTGCACACTTAGGACAGAAAAACGCGGTATGGTAAGTGTCAGGAAATCGAAATTCGGCAATGTCGCCAGAAAGAATCTCTACCTGGTTTTTTTCGACCAGTGCGTTCATGACAAAAGAACTTCCAGTAACCCGTTGACATTGCCGGCAGTGGCAGGCGTGTACGATCAACGGATTGATGTTCATTCTGTAACGGAGTCTCCGACATGAGCATCCGCCTTCATATTCACTTTCAACAGTCATCACTAAATCCCTCGGTAATATTTTATCGTATTCAATCTCACAATTAGCTTTCTGCCAAGTACCGCTAAAGGTATTGGCGCACACGCAGAGGGCGTCCTGCCCAAAGGGCGAAATCCCCCTTCTTGTTTATTCGCATTTTCAGGAGACAAGGTATTCATATATAACACCCTAATTGCTCATTGGAAGCGGTTCACCGCTATACGGCGTCGAAGTCGCAATACTGGTGGCATGCAGTCGAAATTTCAATCTCAACATTGTAGATGGCACTTTGTCAGACGACCGTTTGGGTACCAGGGAGAACAGTGCGCCGAACGACTTAAGAATAGCTCGGCTAAAGCCCTTATTGCACAACACCTGGAACAGCGTGGGTTTGTTTTACCCTAAAGTATTTTCAGCGAATTCAGACTGGATCCTATCTTGCAAAGAAACAGGAGAATCGTTTTTCTGCGGATCATGCCAGTGGGTGCTAATTGTAATCACTCCCATCCGATTGATTCTGTTAATCAGTTCACAGAGAACCCGGACGATTGTCACTATAGTTAAATTTCGTAAATGGAATTTGGATCGTCAGGATTTGTTCGATAGAAAGACATAGACGTCGATGAGGTATCAAGGGAGAAAATATCATGCCAGGAAAAGATAACACCAGTCAGTACGAAGTAAAGGAAGAGAAATTCAAGCTGCTTGGGCGCTCTGTTGAAATTAGTCAAAAAGGTGGTCTTGTTGCGCTCACTATTGATGCTGAAACCCACGCTGTACGGTTTTTGAAAAACGGCCGACCGTTTACCAACGCTTATGTAAATGCGATGGCTACCTCGGTGAGGGATTACGCCGAACGTTTCGTCAAATTTACTGAAGCACAAAATAAACACTGGGCAAAGATAGCCAAAGAGCGAAAGAAACAACAGGACGTCTGCCCTTAGCCGCACATCCATATTCATCCCAGGGAGGGACCGATGAAAAAAATAGCTTGCAGAAAAAACCTCGTAGACCTGAGTGACGCCGAACGGGACGCTCTGGTGAATGCATTTCTTTCGCTGAAAAGCGACGGCGGATACGATAAGTATTCCGATCACCATGACACGTATTTCGGATCGGCACATGGAAACCCATTTTTCTATCCATGGCACCGAAAGTTCCTGAGTGATCTTGAAAAAGATTTGCAGAACTACAACGCAGATATCGCGCTACCCTATTGGGATTCCACCCAGCAGCAATCGACATCAGCGCTTCCCTGGACGTCTGGTTTCATGGGTGGTACTGGAGACCCGGTCAGCGGCCCATTTGCCCCATGGGGAATTCGCCGATCACTGGGCGCGAGTGGTTCCCTGCCCTCAGCACAGAATATCGAAGATGATCGAGACCTGACTCCCTATTCGGACCATTGGGACCCGGCTGAAGGGCGCCACGGACCGCCCCACAACTGGGTCGGGGGAAACATGGCGACGGTACGATCACCAGAAGACCCGATCTTCTTCCTGCACCACTGCTTCGTCGATAAATGGTGGTCTGACTGGCAGCTCGCTCATCCGTCCGAAGCGGCGTATCAGGGAACCGGCAGCGAATCTCCCGGTTCTGCAATGCCCCCGTGGAGTACGACACCCAATGATGTAATTGACTCGGTTGACCTAGACTATATCTATGACACTGACCCGTCACGAATCGAAAAGCAAACCAGCACACTCAATTTCATTGATATACCCGAGGGAGAAGAAACTGTTCGCGGCGTGGTATTTGATGTTATTACCTGTCGGACCCTGACGTTTGATATTACGGGCGGCCCAGGGGCCGATTTCGGCACTCCCTTTGGCACTTCGGTAACGGTTGATCCGGGAAGTGGTGCGGTAAGAGGTGAAGCAATTGTCTGGATTTCATACCAGGGAACGACCGATGGCGATTCTGCGTCCGGGTCGGTGACGATTGAATGTGCTGAAACCGGAGACAGTTGGGTGGTACCGATTTCAGCCAACACCGTGGGTAGACCAACAGTTGGTGTCGCCCTGGTGTTGGATAAGTCCGGCAGCATGGAGAATGATATTGGAGATGGCCGCAGCCGCAATGATCTGCTCGTTGAGGCGGCACAAATCTTTGCCAATGTTATCCAGGAGGACAACGGCATCGGAATTGCTGAATTTGACCACGATGCCGCCAAGGTTATGGACATAGAAATTGCCGGGGCGCCGGGATCAATTTTTGGCACAGGCCGCTCCGAAGCGGTGATGCACATTGCCAACCATACACCGAACCCTGACGGATATACTTCGATTGGCGATGGTGTCGAGAAAGGTAGCGAGCTGACTGCGGCAGCGAGTGGTTTTGATGAGACTGCCATGATTGTTTTTACTGATGGCAAGGAGAACAGGAGCAAATACATTGCCGACATTTCCGGACTGATTAACGACAAGATATTTGCGATTGGTCTTGGAACTGCCTCTGATCTCAATGCAGCAGCCCTCAATGAGCTCTGTAATGGATCCGGTGGCGAGTTGCTTTTAACCGATACCATTGATCCAATGGATGATTTTTTCAAATTGTCCAAATACTACCTGCAGGTACTTGCAGGTATCACAAATGTCGATATCGTTGCTGATCCCGAGGACTGGATTCTGCCGGGAGAAGAACACGCCATTCCGTTTATTCTGAACGAAACTGACATAAGTCATGATGTGGTGTTGCTGTGTCCGGCGCCTGAAGCAGTAAGCATGATGCTTGAAACCCCCGAAGGGCATATTATTGATCCGGCATTCGCCGGCTCCAGCATCGGAGTAACCCATGTGCTCAGCCCTAACTTGCAGTATTACCGGGTGACGCTGCCCGTTGTCGGACCCGGAGGACAGGCTTCCAAAGAAGGCACCTGGAAAGCCATTCTCAAGGTTGACGACAAGCATTTCAAGAAATATGTCGGATCACTGGATAACGAACAGAAGCTGATCGAGCGAGTTCTGAAATATGGTATTCGATATAACCTGAGTGTCTATTCTCTTTCGAACCTGAGACTGCTTGGCACAATGAGTCAGGACAGCTATCAACCTGGTGCCACTCTTCATTTGCGCTGTGTACTGACAGAGTACGGTTTACCCCTCGCCGGTCAGGCAACCATCGACGCTGATATTCTCTATCCCGATCACACGACCACTAGTGTCAGTATGTCCAGAGTTGATGTCGGGGTATATGAAACCACCATCGCGGCAAATCTTTCTGGTGTTTACACAGCGCACGCGAAAGCTGTGGGAAAAACTGCCCGCGGCCGTAATTTTACCAGGGAGCACATTTTTACGGGCGCAGTCTGGAAGGGCGGAGACAATCCCGCGCCCACAACCCCGGATCCGGTGGATGATCCCGGGCGATCGGTGGAATGCCTTTGCAAACTGCTGTTTTGTCTGATGAGTGACAAGGTATTGACGGGTGAATTTCGCGCGCGACTGAAAAAAAAGGGCGTGAACCTGGATGCCATTCGTGATTGCGTTGAGAAATGGTGCCGTTGCCGGCAGGACAACAGCGCGAACCGGCGTGTCCAATCCGATGCCCTGCTTGCTGCAGCCAGCGAACTCACCACGATACTGGCTGATAACCCGTCACATGTTAGCGCACTTCGGGAAGTGCTGGATAAACTTGAGAGGTAGTCTTTTCAAAACTCTGCAAACCTGGATTACGGGTAAGCTTTCCCGGGGCACTTTGTTAACGCCATGTCGGGAAAGGTGTCGGATAAATTTAATATTGACTGGGCAGAGAAGCTTGGAGTGCTCAGTCGGATTAAAAACTAGTTGTTCAAGTAGCCACATAAAAGCTGATAAATAAATCCGACACCATTTCTGATATCTTTCTGCGATTCAGATAACTCAGTAACGTTCTTTTACTGTGCCTTCAATTGCTGAATCGCCTTAGTCCACTCTTCAACGTGATAGGACCGGGTAATCAGGTTATCTTCCACCGTGTGGATATCTATGGACATAATTTTGAAACTGTTACCACTTGGTTCAACTCCAAAAAAAGGTTTTACTGGCGTTCCGGTCGCGATACTACGAACGATGTAGCGATTACCAACCTGCAGAATTTCCTGTGGCTCCCATTTCAAATCTGGAATCGCCGAGCCAAAGCCCTGCAGGCTTTTTACAAACCCAGCGCGGTCAGGTCCGCCTCGAGGAGTCGGTATCGAGATCCAATTTTCTGTGACAACCCGCTCTGCTGTGGATTCCAGATCAGCTCTCGTGGGATTACTCAATAGCTCTGAATAGAATGACTTAACAACGTCTAAATCACTCGCGTGAGCATTGAAACCAATCATCGTAATAAATATTGCCGCGGATATATGGGGTAGATAGCGCATGGTTGTCTCCTTAAAATAAGTTTGAGAAGACAAGTTTGCTAACAAAAAGATAATTAGTAAAATACTTATAAAATAAGTTTTAATTAGTTTATAAATACTTTATGCAAACTCGTTACTATCGATTATTAGACTATTTCGTGCATATCGTTGACTGCGGTTCATTACTGGGTGCAGCGCAGCATTTAAATGTCTCACCTCCGGTGATCAGCAAGGCGCTATCGGATCTGGAAGAAAACATCGGCCACACATTGATAATCCGCGGGCGAGGGAATCTGGAATTGACCGATGCTGGGCGATACATTTATGAACAATCTCAGCACATGATGACCGTAGCTGCAGGAGCGATTAATGCCCTGAAAACACCTCCGCGAGATATTGGCGGTAACGTGGGAATTACCTTACCCAGCGAGCTTTCCCTTTGCTGGTTCCCCGAAGTTTTGAGTGTGTTTAGGAAATTGCAACCGAACGTTAACGTTTCAATTCTAGCGTCAGACGAGTCAACCGATCTTGTCAAGATAGGTTGCGAACTTGCATTACGAGCTGAGTACCACCTTGAGAAACCAATAACGGCAAACCCTGCTCTGTGTTTGGCGTTACATCTTGTATGTTCGCCAAACATTCTCCCAAGTGGTAAGGTGTCGAGCAAAAAATTAATCGAGTCTATGCCCTTCATTGGCTTTCGCTTCCGTACTAACAATTGGATTTTGCAGGGCGTTCATCGTACAACAGGCAAAGTCCATAAATTTAAAACCAATCCTACAGTTTCGGTTAACAGTGCGATTTATGGTAAGAGTCTGGCGCTGTATGGGCATGGCATGAGTCTTGTACTTTCGCCAAGCGTGACCAGAGAGCTGCAAACCGGTGAATTGATTTCGATAGCCCAAAGCCATCAATTTGGCTACGTTAAATTGCGCGTCATTTATCGAGATCAGTATCCATCAGATGCCGCACAGGTTCTTGGAAATTTTATCGAGAGCTGGGCGCCTGAGATGCCGGAAAGACTGGATTAGCAACTTGAGCTTGATTTTCTCTTGCAGTGAGTTCCCAGGGACAAGGGTGAGGAGGAATTAAAAAATAGGCGGTTTGAGATTGCCTAAAATTTAATCCCTCTGATACTTTTATTAGTATCATCGAACGTCCAACAGCTGCCGGACTCGGTATCCGGTTCGACATAAAGACGATGCAAAAGTTTAGCGTCTCAAAATCCGCCTCTTATTCGAAAGGGTTGGTGACGATTGATTCGATTTTCCTGCTGAACTAAGGTATTCATATATGACACATTTCTTACCGAAAATGCATCTCCTGTACATCACTATTGTGATGATGTTATTTTACTTGTTTACTATTTCTCCAATACAGATCAGAAGCTTTTCGTGTCAGAGCATTAGTGTTTATCTACCTGAACATTAATGCTCTGTTGTGACACCGATATCAAGATGCTGTAACCAAAATGCCTGATCGAATTTCCTTAGTCGAACCCTACCTCATTCCGGCCGACCCCAATCCACATCCGTGGTGGTCTCACAAACCCTACATCTTGGTTCGGGTGGAGACCGGCGATGGAATCGAGGGTTGGGGTGAATGCCATATGCTGAACTTTCGGGAGGATGCGCTAATTTCGATGGTTGGTGCAGTCGGAGATAGACTGATCGGCCGGCCGGCGACTGATATCCGGGGAGCACTGATCGAGCCCTTTGGCGCATTTGGGCAGCAGCGCCCGGGGCTTGAGGTATACAGCGCGTATGCGGGAATAGAGATCGCGCTATGGGATGCCCTTGGGAAGCGTTTGGATGCGCCCGTTTATCAACTTCAGGGTGGCGCCTGTCACGACGCGGTTCCGGTTTACGCCAATATTTATTCGCCTCATCCTCAGACGCCTGAAGAGTTTGCCAAGATGGCAGCGACCCAGGTCGATGCAGGCCACCGGGCCATCAAACTCTACCCGTTCAATCGGGAGACCCCCGTACAGGAAGGGGTCGCAGTGCTGTCAGCAGTTCGCGAAGCAGTTGGGCCAGATGTTGGCTTAGCTGTGGACTTTTGGCGTCACGCAAGTCCTGCAAGAGCGATCGAAATTGCCCAGGCCATAGAGCCCTTCGACTTGTTGTGGATTGAAGACCCATTCGCGCCCACCGACGCGCTGAGCATGAGATATGTAAGGGATGCCATTCGACAACCACTGTTGACTGGTGAAACCTTGCCGACACGCCGAGAATTCGAAAGTCTATTTGCCGAGCGTGCGGTAGACATCGTCAACCCCGATATTTGTCAATCAGGCATTCTCGAATTACGAGCAATCGCAGCGATGGCAGAGCCATACTACATAACAGTATCACCGCATAATTCAAACAGCATGGCACTCGGCACGGCCGCCGCTGTGCATGCCGCATTGGGCATACCCAATCTCGGATTAACTGAGTACTTTCCGCTGTTTGAGACCGCATTAGACGATATTTGCACGGGCCGGATGCCCGTCCGAGACGGTATCATCGACCGTCCAACAGCTGCCGGACTCGGCATCCAGTTCGATATAGATGCGATGCAAAAGTTTAGCGTCTGAAAATCCTTCTCTAAATCGAAAGCGTCGGTAAAACGAGAGGGTCAGTGACGATTGATTCGATTTCCTTATGTGAGTCCAATCCCCGAGCTTTTTGTGTCAGAACATTACTGGTCTGATACCGATATCCGACACCGATATCCGCAACGCTATTTTCCATTCCAACAGCGTATCCAGATAGCACTGGCATTTCTCCTCCTCAACAAACACAACACTCCTGTTGTGTCCTCGCTGCACGATATGGGGCAATTTCACTCGCGGCTTCTTCGCCATAGCACATCCTCCTTAATTTGCTGCTCATGTTTTACTTTAGTTTAATTGTTAAATAGATCGGGTACCTTTTTCAACTTATCAATTTTTGTGCCGCAGTTCTTGCAAGTCCAGCCTCCGTATAAAGCCTGTTGAATGCTTTCAGGCTTCCGTACTCCTGGTACGGGTCGCTCACATTGCGGACATACAACCTCATCAAGATTAATTCCAAACTTGCCTGTTTTCGGCCATACCTTCAAGAATAGTTTTAGGACTAGCAAGCCAAATATTATCGTCGCTAATGTAATGATAAGTAGTTCCATACTAGTCAAATTTAGAGCTCATAACGCTAATTCAATCGGCGGCGGAGCCGTCCGATTTATTCGAATTCTTGTTATATCTCTTATAATAATTAAATCCCGGTACAAGAATACAAAAAAGGAATAAAACCGATAGTCCGTACCAACCCATTAAACCCCAGTTAGTCATAACCAGCAACGGAATTGGTGCCAGTTCCGGATCTAAATTCAAAATTAGCTGTTCTATTTCGACAGGACTTATTCCAGCTAAAGTGCTTTTATTATCTTCAACTAGACTCCTCAATTGCAATGTAGTGACCCGACTTGTATCGATAAAACTGTCGGAGACGTTTTTAATTTCGTTAATAAACCATACAAGGGCCACAAGCCCTACTACGGCAATCACCACACAAAGAATGCTAAGACGTAAGTCTCTATTCATCGTAGATATAACAGCTAGATATATGACAGAGTGTCACGTTAATTATTCTTCTTTTGAGACGTTGTGTCACATTAATTTCCGCTTATCCTGATAATTTAAAATTTTTATCTTCAGTTTACGCTATTTTATCGACACGTTTTGAGAAATGACACCATTAATAAGCCACACTTTCAACTAACTGAGTGTTTGTTTCTTCACCACGTTTTACACCTCCTCAAATTCAGACTCTTGAACCACCTTACTCAACATTGCCTCCGTCATATACGGCGAC
>JAHQWE010000057.1 GCA_019633985.1 Acidiferrobacterales bacterium
CGTATCGACAAGGCGAACTAATGGTGTGTTTGCCTTTACCAATGTGTTGGGGGGAACAAGTATTTGCTCCACCACCCCGTCCATGGGAGCTGTGATAACGTAAGGGTTTTGCGCAACAATTTCTGCTGGTGCTAGCGTGGTCATAGGCACGGGGACTAGCGATATTAGCCCCAGCGCTATGAGCGTACCATAGAAATAGCTGCGCTTTTTTGGTGTCATGCGCGACCGCTTTTTTTGACCCAAAGCTGAGGCCGTAACGCCAAAAATCTGAGCTAGCCGTTTGATTTTAGGTTTTTCATTATCTTTGAAGGCTTCGTCGCGGGTAAATAGAAGTCCCCCCGCTTTGGGGTTCGGAGAGAAGGGGACGAAAAATGCATGTGAGAATGGATAGGTTATCGAGCTCTCATCCGAACGGCTTTCAAACCGCCACTCCGCTTCGGTGTCCAGAGTTTTGTCACGGGCGCGAGACGTAAGTTCCGTCGTCATCCATTGCGCGAAAGGGGTCGTCCTATCTAATTGCGATTGAGATGATATTGCATCCAAACGAATGGAATTTCCTTCGCGATGGACCCAAATGACATGCCCGACCTTCAGCAGTGATCGCGGCTTGTTAACGGCGATATGCTTTAGGGATAAGATATCTTCCGCCGCAAGGGCATCTCCTTCAATGCTCAACAAGACCTGTAGAGGGGAGGGAGACCCAGATTTGGCCTGAGCCAAACCTTTATTTCTTGCCTTCTTGATATCTATGGCGGCGCTCATGGTTGCGTGCCAAAGTCCGCGACGCCACTCATGCCAGCTAGGGATTTCGTCGACTTTGTGGGCTTCGCCGTTAACTCGACGGTTTGACTAACTGGGTCGACTGATGCGCCTGTGCGAATGATTTTTGCTTCAAAAGTTTCGCCAGTTTCATCGACTGTGAAATTCAGCTTCTGACCTACTTTAATCCACCTCATCCATTTTGAAGGAGCGATGATGGAAAGTTCGAGAGTGTTGTAGCGTTGAATAGAGTAAAGTGGTTGTCCAACTTGCGGTGTTTCAAATGCAGAAACATGGCGCGCTGTAACGTGACCCGAATAGGGAGCGTAAATCGAACAGTCTTTTAGCTTGGCTTTAATTGCATCTCGTTCCGCTATTGCTTGTTGCATTTCTGAGCGGGCAATCGTGACATCTAATTCACCGGCGGCGCCTAGTGCGAACAATTCTGCGGTGTTTTCATGTTTGGCAGCAAGGGTTTGATGCGCTTGTTCTAGCGCGAGCAATTCTGCCTTTTGTCTGGTGCAGTCGAAGCGGGCAAGAAGGGCGCCGGATTTAAAATATTGTCCGGGCTTGTAGTTCGCTTTGAGAAGTTTGCCGGTCATCCCGGCTGCTATCTCAGCGGTTTGGCCAGCTTGTAGCACACCCCGTGTCTGATGTGTTTCAATGAGATCTGTTGATTTAGCGATCGCGTCGATGTCCGCGCCAAAAGCAGGTGTCGAGATGAAAGCAAGTAAAATTAATGAAGTCGTAATCCTGGATTTGATCATGATTTTTGGACCCAATGTAAAAAGCAAAATTGTATTGAAGAGGTGGAGTATTTTCTTTAAAGAAGCTTTAAAACACACAACTTTAAGAGGATTAAAAGGGGGCTGCGCCTGTGGTAACTTAATCGAGTGACAAGGGGTTTGTCATAAGATTGCATTCTAACTTACTATAATTATTGAAAATTTTGTATGGGTATCCTTACAATCGTTAAGACATCTTAAGGGTGTTATTTAAATCAAATTTAATTAGTCTGTGAGATAAGAAGGATAGAGCACCGACACGATAAAGACAAAAAAACATATGCGACATTTACTTATGACGTCGGGTGTGGGGTTGTTTCTGGTTGCCTGCACGACTGTTCCTCAAACCATCTCTGAAACAGAAGCTATTGGAAATGCGGCTTCTGTCCGAGGCGCGATTACCGCGCAACAAGAACCGGTAACTCAGTCAATTAGCCTATATGAGGCGATGGCGAGGGCTTTAAAATACAATCTCGATCATAGCGTTTCCATGATGGAGTTGGATCTTGCCAATGCGGACTATGACTTATCACGTTATGATCTGCTGCCCAGCGTTGTCGCTAATGGTGGTTACTATGGTAGAAGTAATGAGGCTGGGTCGTCCAGTCGGTCATTGCTGTCTGGCCGCGAGTCGCTAGAGCCTTCTACTTCCACAGACCGGAATGTCTGGTCTGGAGATTTAACGGCCAGTTGGAACGTCTTAGATTTTGGTTTGTCGAAAATAAGAAGTGAACAACTCGCCGACGAAACGCTTATTTATGAAGAGCGTCGCCGTAAGGCTGTCATTAAAATTATGGAAGATGTGCACCGGGCATATTGGCGTGCCGTTTCCTCAGAGCGTTTGAGCAACCGTTTGAGTGCGCTTGAAGGTGACGTCAATCAGGCATTTACCCAATCACGCGCACTTTATGATTCTCGTAAAACAGCGCCAATGCCTGCTCTTTCTTATCAACGTGAATTGAATGATATTAAGAGCCAAGCTCAGAGCATGTCACGCACGTTAAACATGGCAAAGATGGAATTGGCTTCGCTCATGGGGCTGGCTCCTGACCAGGCTTTCACTCTGCGAACCCCTACTCATAATGAAAGCCCCGTTCGGGTGGCGATGAGTTACGACGAAATGATCGACGTCGCCCTGCGGAATAGACCAGAGGTTCGTGAAACAATTTACGCCAAGCGTATCGGCGAAAAGGAAATGAAGAAAGCGGTTCTCGAAGCCTTACCGAGCCTCGAAGCATTTGCCGGGCTAGATACAAGTTCGAACTCTTTTTTATACAATAAAAATTGGGCGGATTACGGCGTTCGAGCGAGCTGGAACCTTTTAAAAGTCTTTGGAACCTCGGCCCGGAAGAAAAAGGCGGCGGCGCGATTAAAGCTTGAGGAGGAACGTGGTCTGGCAGCTGCTATGGCGGTCATGACGCAAGTCGGCGTTTCTAGAAAGCGTTATGAAAGCCTGATGGAAGAATATGTAACCGCTCAGCAAGGCGCGCAGGTGCAGAGTGATATTTTAAATCAAGTTGAGGCCCTATCCAAAGCGAGTTCTGCATCTCGTCAGACCTTGGTACGTGAACGTATGAACGCGCTCGTTGCTGAAGCGCGAAGAGATACGGTGCATGCTGAGATGAAAGAAGCTGCAGCTCAAATATATTCTTCCCTGGGATACGATCCCTATGGAGCGGATATTCGAGGTGATGAAGATATTGCCACGATTGCTGCAAGTCTAGAAACGCTCTGGAAACAAAGAAGCAAAGCTCCCGGCGCTTAGGGAGCTTAACTTAAGGCTAGAGCTAGCTTTAATTCTGGGATTTGAAACCAACTGTGCAACCACAGAAATTAATAAATCTAGAACTTCAAAGCTTCTCATAAGCCTTCAGACAACAAACCACCAAACGCGAAAGCAATATTCGTGTTCGATTGAGAATTGCCTAAAGCCATGAGGAAAAACATGTCCGATAATCCTGCGAAATCTAACGTTCCAACAGATAAAACCCAAAACGATATTCACGCGCGTTCAAATAGAGAGAAATTAGGACTACTTTCTCTGGAACCTCGCATCCTTTTGGATGCTGCTGGATTTGTGACGGGGGCGGAAGTAGCCATCGATGCAATGGCATTTGACGATGCGCAAATCGCGGTTGAGGCAATTTTCAACCCAAAATCTGAAACATCTGGCGAGACGATGGGCCTTAGTAATCAAGGGCTTGAGTTGCTGGAGTCTTTGGAAGAGGTCACGGCCTCCGAAAGCTTGTCAATTTCGGAAGGGGCGGAAACTGTAACCCTGGAGACGAATGACACACACATTCCTCTCGGCTATGACGGACTGGAAACACCAAATTTCAACACGGTTACACTTGAGTCCTCCTTTGTGGAACCCGACATTCGTATTCAGCGAGAGCCAATTGAGTATTCAGATTCAAATCTCATCCAAGTTTTAGAGACTGAACCCACAACAGGTACTTTAGGTGCAGATTTACTGTATTCAGGGGAGCCCAATCCGCTGATGGAGGTTGGCGCTGTAGAGCCTAAGCCAGATAGTGTCCCCTTGAGTGCCGAAAGCCTCGACACGGATGGGGATGGTGTTTCTGATGATATTGATATTGACGACGATAATGATGGTATTCTGGATAGTGTTGAGTCTGGAGCCTCGGCTAGTGGCGGGGTGACATGGAACCATAATGATGGCGGAGGAACATCTTTTGCTGGGGCAGTTGATAGCTCTGCTCAGGGCTTCATTAGCGGCGCGCAAGACATCTCATTTGGCAGTGGCCTGACGCCTTTTGGGTCTAATTACGAGCATGTTTTGCTCGATGCGTCAGCGAGCACTTATTTAGAAGCTCGCGCTCAAAATGATTATGTTGAAGTGTCTTTCACCCTTAGCGCTTCGGCCACTCTAGAATCTATCCAGCATGGCTTAGTGCCAACAGCTTGGGGGGGGTCACAGGCTGGTAATTATCAAGTTGCCGTTGAGATATCCAGTGATGGATTTGCAACGTCTGAATTGCTCTATGAAGATGGCTATCAGCCACAACCAAATGGAAACTATGCGTCCACTGTTGAGACAATCGGTGCTACATTGGCGGCAGGTGAATATACTGTGCGGTTCTATGTGTTCAATGAACAGAATAGTGCAAATATGGCCGATGGTACTCCGCTGCCAAATGGTACAATTGCTTTCGATGATTTAACGTTAAGTTTCACATCTGTAGAAACGATTGATACAGATGGCGATGGCATTGCCGATCACCTTGATATCGACTCTGATAATGATGGTATTACGGATAATATCGAAGCCCAAACAACATCAGGCTATATCGCGCCCAATGCTGATGATGCCGCAACATACACATCTAATAATGGTTTGAACTCAGCCTATGTACCCACAAATGGCCTGACCCCCGTCGACACGGATAGTGATGGTATGAATGACGTGCATGACACGGATTCTGATAATGAAGGTGCTTCTGACGCACTTGAGGCTGGCTTTGCCGATGATGTTCAAAGTGGACTTTCTGATGCCTCTACTGATGCCGATGGTGATGGTTTGTTTGATGTCTTCGAAAATGGCACATCAAATGATGGCTTTATTGTAAATGATGGGATGGTCCCGTCTGATTTGCCCGATGCGGACAATGATGCCGATGGAGCCGTACCTCTCACACAGGATCTAGACTACCGTGACTCAGAGCAATCGCCGCCATCACTTGACCTAGACCTGGGCACAGATGGAATCGATTATGAAACCGTCTTCATTGAAGATGGGACAGCGCAAGTTTTAGTCGCTCTGAATGCAGTAGATGTGCAAACAAATGGGCACGATATCGCGTCGCTACAAATTTTTGTGACACCAGATCAACTCGTTGACGGAGAGAATGAAATTGCCGTGCGCGGCCAAGGTGTTGGTTCAACCTTGACTTACCTTTCCACCGGTCAAACCTTCATGGTAATTGACGAACAGGGCACTTTGGAGCTTCAGGAGTCTGGTTTCGAGATTGTTGTTGGTGCGACAACTATAACTGTCTCCGGTGGAGTTGATCCTGACACAGGCCGAATTCAGTTCACCTATACCGAGATTAATGGAAACCCGATTTCAGAGGATGTAATCGAGGAAATACTAACAAGTCTTTCCTACCAAAACACAAGTCAAGATATTGTCTCCGGATTACGCACTTTTGGAATTTCGATGACGACAACGGAAGGCTTTACCACGAGTGAAGCTACCGCGCGCGTCACGCTAGAAACGACAAATGACGCCCCCGTTCCGGTGATAGCAGAAAATGCCAACGGAACAGTTGTTGAGGTTGGTAGCGGCGAGGCGGCTGAGCCAATACTGATTGTAACGCCAGAAAGCGCGGCCTTCACCGACGCGCTGACTGAGGCTGATGTTTTAGAGCACTTGGCCAATGGTGGAACCGCGGCAGAATTAGGTCTAATCTCTGTGGCAGACCTGCTGCTGCAGCTTGATACCGCAGATATCGAGCAAAGTGAATTTGGTATCGGCATTATTTCTGCCAACGAAACACATGGAACATGGCAATACTTGCGAACTGATGTAGAAGGCCATCAATGGACAGATTTCCAACTTGGTGACCCTGATAATTTAGACGTGACGCCTGTTCCCGATGGTGAAGCCCTGCTCATGGATGCGGATGCAGTATTACGCTTTATACCAGATGCCGGGTTCCCGGGCGCTGCGACGTTAAATTTCCGTGTTTGGGACGGAACGGTGGGAACAGCATCTAACCCACCTTCGACAGTTACAGACGACTCTGGCGGAGCCGCGCCATTTGATACATCCTCCCTTTCATCTGCCGCTTTTCA
>JAHQWE010000058.1 GCA_019633985.1 Acidiferrobacterales bacterium
GTTAGTAGGGTCAACCCGTGGACTGCCCCGCATCCGCCACCCGTTCCTCCCTCGGTGTCCTGCCATACACATCACGATACGATTTAATAAAGTGAGAATGAGAGGAAAAGCCGGAGGCAATGGCTACATCCAAACCGGATTGCGAAGTATAAAGAAGCAACTGCCGCGCATTTTCCAGCCGCAACTTCAAATAGTATCTTTGTGGAGTCACGCCACGATACTTTTTGAATAAGCGTTCGAGCTGTCTCAACGAGACACCAACGTGTCCAGCAATCTCTTGAGGAGACAAAGGATCTTCGATATTGTTTTGCATCAGATCGATTGCCTCAGCAAGTTTCGGTGAGAGACGAATCAAATCGTACTTGCCTTCCATACGCTGCTGATCTTCCGGTGTACGCAGTCGATCATGTTGATACATCTGTGAAATTTTTCTGGTCACTTCTTGACCGCAATCGCTTTCGACCAACTTGAGCATCATGTCCAGTGCAGCAGTACCGCCGGAGCAAGTTGCCCGATCTCGATCAATTTCATAGATGTTTCTGGTGCTGTGCAGCGTCGGATAAAGCTCGCGAAACACCGGCAGATTTTCCCAATGAATCGTACAGCGGTATCCTCCGAGCAACCCCGCTTTCGCTAGTACAAAACTTCCGGAACTCGCGCTACATAACATGACGTCTTTCGAAGCCATTTGACTCAACTTATTCAGCGCGGCCTCATTATCAAAATACTGAGTCTCATTGGTGGAAATCAAAAACAATCGGTCACAATCGCCGACTTCCTGCAAGGTAGACTCGGTTGCCACCTGCACCCCGCTGCTGGACGCCACGCTGTTGCCCTCAATGGATACAATTTCCCAGGTGTAAGCAGTCTGCCCTGCAAACCGATTTGCCGTTCGCATGCAATCTACCAGGCAACTGAATGGAATCAATGGAAACTGATCAAACAACACCAGTACGATATGTCGTGTTGACAAATTGTCAGAGAACACTTTGCTCGGTTTATTCAAACTAACATTTCTCGAATCTGAGGTTAAGACCAGGTGGAGGCTGCAAAGCAACCACGCAATGATATTTACAACTTTTTGACTATCAAACAGGTACAGTCGGAATTATAACTCCACCAACAGCTATTTTTATGCATATTTTGATAACAGGCGGTACTGGCTTTATTGGCAGAAATCTAATCAACCACGATTTATTTTCCAGTGCCTCGTTCACAATACTGACTCGGGATCGCAACTCTTCGAGAGATATGATCAGCTCGCGGTGCAAACTAGTCGAGAGCTTAAACGACATTTCCAAAGACCAGATATTTGACGCGGTAATCAATCTGGCAGGGGCACAAATTGTAGGAAAGCGCTGGTCGGAAAAACGAAAAAAGCAAATCATAGATAGCCGCGTTGGTCTCACACGAGAATTAGTAAAATGGATAGGTGAGCGCGACTCACCGCCAGCGACCTTTTTGAGCGGTTCTGCTATTGGGATTTATGGTGATACGGGAGATCAGTTGATTCATGAACACAGCGCCGTTGGAGCAGATTTTGGGGCTAAGCTATGTGCAGACTGGGAAGCCGAAGCGATCAAAGCAGAGGATTTCGGCACACGCGTTTGCCTGTTGAGAACGGGTTTAGTTTTTGGCAGCGGAGGCGGTATGCTGAAACAATTGATGATTCCGTTCAGACTTTACCTTGGGAGCCAAATAGGAAATGGTAAACAATGGATGAGCTGGGTCCACTTGCAAGATGAGATCAGGATTATTCACCACCTCCTTCAACATACGCGTTCAAGTGGTCCATACAATCTTGTCTCTCCCAATCCGGTCGATAATCGAACGTTTACCAAAGCGTTAGCGACCGCTCTAGGTCGAGTGAGTATATTTATTGCGCCCGCGTTTGTGATCAAAGCCGCCTTGGGTGAAGCCAGTTCGTTAATGCTCGGTGGTCAAAAAGTGTCTCCTTCTAGAATCGAGGAAGAAGGATATGCATTCACCTATCCGAAAATCGAAGATGCCCTGTCCGAGGTGACCAGCGGGTGATGCTGGATGTTTCACCCATTTTTATGCGAATAAAAGACAAATCGCATATTGACTGAAATTTCTAGCGTGCCTCTCGACGATACTTCTTAGCAAACTATCCGGCTCTTGTTCCATTGGGAACCGGCCGTTCCGGCTGGCATAACGCCGGCTTAATCCTATCTTCAAACCCTAGATCGAACAACATTCCCTGAGAAACCTCACCCGCCATTTTTCGGTCAGGTAAATTCAGGACAAAAAGTGCCTGCTTACCCTCAATTTCTGTTGGATCTTCACGCTCCTGGCGAATGCCGGACAATATCGAACGCTGATGGTCACCAAAATCTACAGTAAGTTTCATCAGCTTCCGAGAGTCGGCAACTTCATCGACCGCGACTATCGTCCCAACCCGAATATCTAATCGAGTCACATCGTCAATAGAAACCAGCGGCTTGATTGCCGCTGGGATCATTTCGTTCTCAGATTGAGCTTCGGTCACTTTGCCGCGTCCAATGCCTGAGATATGTCTGCGATGATATCGTCAACATGTTCGATTCCAATAGAGAGTCTCACCATCTCCTTACTCACTCCAGCAGTTGCCATTTCTTCTTCGCTAAGCTGACTATGGGTGGTGGAAGCAGGATGGCAAGCCAGTGATTTCGCATCACCTATATTCACTAGTCTGAGTATCATCTCCAGAGAATCAATGAACTTTGTACCCGCTTCCTCTCCGCCTTTGATTCCAAAGCTCAAAATTCCCGAGGCTTTACCCTTGGTGATTTTCTGGCAGTTCTCATGATGCTTGTGACTTGGCATTCCGGCATAATTTACCCAATCCACTTGAGCGTGATCATTTAAATAGTTAGCAACCGCCAACGCATTCTCGCAATGTCTATCGATACGTAACCCCAGAGTTTCCAGCCCCTGGAGGACGAGAAAAGCACTGTGTGGTGAAATTGCCGCGCCCATGTTTCTCAGCGGAACCACTCTGCAGCGTCCAATGTATGCCGCTGGTCCGAGGGCTTCTGTGTAAATCACCCCATGATAGTTTGGATCCGGTTCATTCAGCATCGCAAATCGTTCTTTTTGTGCCGCCCAGTCAAACTTTCCAGAATCGATAATCACCCCACCAATAGTCGTTCCGTGACCGCCGATGTACTTGGTAAGCGAATGAATCACAATATCACAGCCATGTTCGATGGGATTACACAAATACGGTGTGGGAACGGTGTTATCGACGATTACTGGAACACCATGACGGTGAGCCAATTCAGAAAGTGCAGCGAGATCCACGACATTGCCGAGCGGGTTACCGATCGACTCACAAAACAACGCTTTCGTGTTTTCATCAATCAACGCCTCCAAACCAGCGTGATCATCTGCAGACGCCATGCGAACTTCTACACCCTGATTCGGTAGCCCATGGGAAAACAAATTATAGGTACCTCCATAAAGCTCACTGGTACTCACAATATTGTCTCCGGCTCTAGTAATGGCCTGGATCGCATAAGTAATAGCTGACATACCTGACGCAGTGGCGAGTGCAGCGATACCGCCCTCCATCGCTGCCAATCTTTGTTCTAGCACATCCTGCGTTGGATTCATGATGCGCGTATAAATATTCCCCGGCACTTTCAGATTAAAGAGATCAGCACCGTGTTGCGTGTCGTTAAAGGTATACGAGGTAGTCTGGTAGATCGGTACTGCAGCGGCATTGGTAGTTGCCTCAGCAGTATACCCATGGTGTAAAGCTAGAGATTCCAATTTCATTATGTTTAGCCCTCTTGTTAGATGGTTTATTCAGTGTGCCTAATAATAGTAGTCATTACAACTTATGACCGAGTTTATAATCTTGCCAGCAAGGGTTTTTTATAGTGAACTCCAAGAAACAATTAAATATTCCAAACATGCGATTTGACTACATTATTGTTGGTGCCGGATCTGCAGGCTGTGTACTAGCGAATCGATTAACCGAAGATGGAAAGACCTCGGTATGCGTGATCGAAGCAGGCGGTAGTGATCGCCGGTTCTGGATTCAGACTCCGCTTGGCTACGGCAAAATCTTTTTTGATAAGTCGGTCAACTGGGCATATGAAACACAGGAAGAACCCGCTCTCAATAACCGCAAAAGCTACTGGCCACGAGGTAAGGTATTGGGAGGCTCGAGTTCAATCAATGCCATGGTCTACATTCGTGGACAGCATGCCGATTACGATGACTGGGCTGCACTCGGAAACAAAGGCTGGAGCGCTTCAGACGTACTTCCCTATTTTCGCAAATCGGAAACAAATTCACGGGGTGCCAATGAATGGCGCGGTGGAGACGGTCCGCTTTTTGTCAGTGACGTTAGCGATCGTTACCACCCAGTCAATCAGCATTTTCTGGACGCCGCGGTGGAGTGCGGCATCAACAAAAACCGAGATTTCAATGGCGCGTCCCAAGAGGGGGTAGGCGAATATCAGATAACCGCAAAAAATGGTTTTCGAATGTCTGCTGCCAAAGCCTATCTGCATCCCGCTGTAAAAAGAGGAAACGTCCATATCGAAACGCATTCTCATGCCACACGCATTTTGTTTGAGCATTCCAGGGCAGTGGGTGTGGAATTTTTAAAAGAGGGAAATATTCGCCATGTCTACGCTAACCGCGAAGTCATAGTGTGCGGCGGCGCAGTTAATTCTCCTCAGCTTTTGATGCTTTCCGGGATTGGCGATGGGGAAATGCTTCAAACAATGGGTATTGAAGTGCTAAAAAATGCCCCCGCGGTGGGAAAGAATTTGCAAGATCACCTCGCAATCTCGCACTACTATCGATCGAAAATCCCCACTCTAAACAATCAACTTGCTCCCTGGTGGGGAAAGGTGCTGGCGGGTATGAGATATATCCTTTTTCGTTCTGGACCGTTGTCAATTGGGGTCAATCAAGCTGGCGGTTTTTTTCGCAGCAGTCCTGAAAGAACCCGACCGAATCTGCAGTTTTATTTCGCACCAGTGACCTACAAAACGGCCCCTGTTGGTCAACGACCACTCATCAGACCTGACCCATTTGCCGCTTTTCTCAACTGTATTTGCCAATGTCGACCCACCAGCAGAGGCGAAATAAACATTCACTCAAAGAATCCGCTAGACCGAGTAACTATCCAACCAAACTATTTATCTACTGAGGAAGATATGCAGGAAATGGTCGAAGGTTTTCGATTTATGCGCAAGATGGCGGCATCCCCTGCTCTGAACTCCGTGATCGAAAATGAGTTCACGCCTGGCAACTCTATACAAACAGAATCTGAAATCGTTGACTACATCCGTCAAACCGCTGACACAGTCTATCATCCTACTAGCACATGTATTATGGGTTCAGAGGA
>JAHQWE010000059.1 GCA_019633985.1 Acidiferrobacterales bacterium
GGTTGAAGGTGGTGTCCAGGAGAAATCTGAAGGATAGATTTCAGCTGTCAAGCGATCCTCAAAACCATGCAACTGATCAGGACCAACGAAATGCATTTTTCCCGAAAGAAATGCGTAGTACCCCGCGTCCCTCAGATAATGTGCGATAGTAGGAATAGACGCTGGAAACTCAGAGGCATTGTCATAAGCGGCAATTTTCGACGGCAGCCGCCCGCTCATTAGTGCAAACCTAGAAGGTGCACAAAGTGGATAGTTGCAATACGCGTTTTCGAATACCGTCGCGACTTGGGCAAACGCGTCAATATGGGGTGTTTTGGTTACCGTATTTCCATAGGCCGATAGTGCAAACGCGGTCAACTGATCCGCCATAACCAAAACAATGTTGGGTTGTTGTCGCACTTTTTCTCTTACAATTCCAATTAGTGATGCAATATCTGACTCAGAAAAAGCTTGGTACGTTCATTGGCTGGATTGTCAAAAAAAGATATCGGATCATTCTGTTCAACGATTTCCCCTTGATCCATAAATATAACGCGATCAGCGACTCGCCGTGCGAAGCCCATTTCGTGGGTCACGCACAGCATGGTCATTCCTTCTTCCGCTAAAGACACCATCACGTCCAGAACTTCAGAGATCATCTCAGGATCAAGCGCCGAAGTGGGTTCATCAAACAGCATAATTTCTGGATTCATACAGAGTGATCTGGCGATGGCCACACGCTGCTGCTGCCCACCTGATAGTTCTCCCGGATACTTTTTGGCCTGATCAGGGATATGTACCTTTTCCAGAAGACTCATCGCAATATCCTCCGCCTCCTTACGATTCTTTTTTCGAACCAGATTCAATGCCAGCGTACAGTTCTCAAGTACGGTCATGTGAGGAAACAGATTAAACTGCTGGAATACCATGCCCACCTCTCTTCGAATCTCATCAATATTCGCCACGTCATCGTTCAGCTCGGTCCCTAACACACTAATTTCGCCTTGTTGATGGTCTTCCAGCTTACATACGCAGCGAATCAAGGTGGATTTTCCAGAACCGGACGGCCCACAAATGACGATCTTCTCTCCAACAGAAACATTCAGCTCGATATTTTTTAAAACCTGAAAATCACCAAACCACTTGTTTACCCCCGACATGCTTACCGCAGGAACGTTATCCGCTTTATTATCAGTCATGTCCAACCCTCAATTTCTTTTCCAGGTATGCACCATATCTGGAAAGTGAAAAAACAAAAACAAAGTAAATCGCAGCTATAAAAACATACACTTCAATGTAGTGTTGCGTCCATTGTCCGGTGCCATACGCCGCTTGTCCGGAGGCTAATATTTCAAAAAATCCTACGATGGTCACAATAGAAGTTTCTTTAAACGTGATAACAAACTGATTCACGATAGACGGCAGCGAATTTCTAAATGCCTGGGGCAATTGAATTCTGCTAACGCGTTGACGATAGTTCAGGCCGAGCGTCAAACCTGCCTCATCCTGCCCCGCAGGAATGGCCTGCAACCCTGCTCGAATATTTTCTGCCTGATAGCAGGCGAAAAATATGGCAAACCCTACAATTACGCGGTATAGCTTATCTCCCTGCAACCAACCAGGCAGAAGAAAAGGAGTAATCACCGCAGCGGCAAATAAAATGGTGAGAAGCGGTAGTGATCTAAAAAAGTCGATAAACAACCCAACCATTCTGGCAATGATTGGCAGCTTAGAGCGCCTCCCAAGCGCCAGCAGAATAGAAAGCGGCATGCCAATCAATGAAACGGCGGCAAAAATAAATATCGTGAGTGCTAATCCACCCCATTTCTCTGGTGTGATCACTGACAATCCAAATAATCCACCATGCATCAAAAGATAAAACGTCCCAAAGCCACACAGCCATAAAACGCTGAGCTTTTTTCCAGTCCAAAACCAGGGGAAGCAGGAGGCAACAATAGTGCCAATCATTACGACGCAAGCAAGCGTAGAACGCCAATGCTCTTCGAACGGAAATAATCCGAATAAAATAATTCGATGCCGTGCGTCAATCACTGACCAACAAGCACCACTGGCATCCCGACAAAGAGGCTCTTGTTCCGCGGTCCATATGCTGGACAGAAAAGCCCAATCAACAATTTGATACAGAAGATATGCAAGCACCAAACCGCATACTCCGGTAAGTAAACTATCGAACGGCGTATCGAACAGATTCCGTTTAATTCGATGGCTCAGTGAGGCATCGGGGGGGGCGCTGGTATTTGAGGCTGTATTCAATGACTTAATTCCTGACCTCATAACCCTTAATCGCAATCCTTCGATTGATCGAATTCATGACATAGGCGATGGATAGATTAATGACTAAAAATCCACCCATCAAAATCGCCAATAGCTCCAAAGTTTGACCACTTTGGTTAATAGAAGTAGAGACAATCATGAAGAAGTCAGAATAGCCGACTACCAGGCCGATTGTCGTCGCCTTCATCAATTGCACATACTGATTGGTCAGCGACGGCAAAACCGCACGTACCGCAAGAGGTAGCCGGATCCGTGTAAAAATATGACGGCTCTTTAGCCCGGAGACAAAACCCGCTTCGATCTGGCCACGGGGTACTGACATCAACCCAGCTCGAACCACTTCACCAATATATGCGCCACCGTACAATCCGATGGCGATGACCAAAGCGGTCAGTTCAGGCGGCATTCGCATTCCACCTCTAAAATTGAGGCCCTTCAACTGCGGCACATCTAAAACTGGGGTCCCTGCAGCGTGAGAAAAATAACCAATCAGCAACACAACTAGCACGACCATGCACCAGCCTAGCCTTTTAATTTGATGATACATATGGGAGCGATCCAGCTTCTCTCGCAACCAGAAGAGCGTAATGACCCATAAGACGAGCAACGCCAGCATGGTCGCTACAGCTGCCACACTAATGTTTACCACCGGAAAGTACACCCCCCTTCCGCTCAAGAACACCATATCTCCAAGTGAAGTCGCCGAACGAGGGCGAGGCAGATGAGAAACGATGGAGTACCAAAACACGCCCTGCAGTATCAGCGGAATATTGCGAAAGGTTTCTACATAGAGAGTACCGAGAAAAGAAAAGAGATAATTCTTCGACGTACGCACCAAACCAATCACAACACCAAGAATGGTGGCGAGGGATATGCCGAGAAATCCAAGCAAAAGTGTATTCAGTATGCCAATGATCAAAGTACGCTGGTAACTATCACTGATCGTGTAAGGCAGTACCGAAAAGGAAAAATCCCAACCTGTTGATCGCTCTAAAAAACCAAAACCACTGGTTAGACTTTGCGCCTCGAGCGCCGATCTGGTGTTCATAATCATCGCAATAATTAGAACAGCCACCGCAGAAATCACAAATGCCTGCAATACAGCGTCTCTAAATTTTTGGTTTCTAAAGAGCGTTAGCATGCAGTTACGAGTGGAATTTCAACGTAGAGAAGTGAATTGCGTTGATTGCGCAATCAACAGAGTCATATCCATAAAAAATAAACGGCAGCCTATACTAGCACTGCCGTTGTTGTGTTGGGTACGGTTAGATACGCAACGTATAATTCTGATTGTTAATCCAATACCATGGGCACAATCACGCCACCATCACTCCACAACGAGTTTAATCCTCGCTCCAGGTTATACACAGAACCTGAACCTATGTTGCGATCAAAGATTTCGGCAGAATTACCAACTTGTTTGATTACGTTATAGGCCCAATCATCTTCAAGACCAAGGCGAGAACCAATACCAGGAGATACCCCTAACAGTTTCTCTTCAGTACTGTCTGCTGGGTTCGCTTTTCTTTCATCGACATTGGCTGAAGTAATCCCCTTCGATTCGGCAATCCAGGTGACAGCAAACATCCAGTTCACAATATCCACCCAATTGTCATCGCCCTGACGCATTGCCGCCGACTCTGGTTCTAGTGCCAAAGCGGTATCCATCAGCACATGGTCTTCCGGGTTCTCCGCACTTTGTCGCATCACCGCAAGATTTGGTCCCCAACCTACAAAGCTATCACAACGTCCTGCAAGATATGCTGCTCTGGTTTCTTCCGACTTTTCGAAACTGATAATTTCAATATCTATGTTTCGGCTCTTGAAAAAGTTCGCCGCAAGACGCTCCGTTGAAGTGCCTGCATTGGCACAAAGAGATCCACCACTCAAGGTTTCTGGGGTTGTACTACCGAGTTCCTTTGGCATTAGTACATTGGTTGCACCGACAAAATAGGGTCTCGAAAACTGTATCCCCAATTCTGTGTCGCGGCCCATAGTCCAACCGGTTGCTTTGATTACTACATCAATATCACCGCTTTGTAACGAAGGGAAACGCTGTGCCCAGCTGATTGGTACCACCTTCAGACTTTCATCACTTCCAAAAATTGCAACAGCGAGAGCGCGACAATAGTCGATATCATAGCCACTCCACTTGTTATCATCTGTCACCTGAACGAACGGTGGATAACTGCCGTTGTGGCCAGAACAGAGTAAATTACCGCGTTCTTTAACGGTTTTCAAAGTATCACCATTCGCAGCATGCGCGACTGGGGTCATCGCAGAAGCTGCGACAAGCAAACCTGAAGCCAGGCTGCAAAGAGTTGTTTTTACTGTTCGTTTCATAGGTTATTCCTCATGGAGTGGACTATTATTTTACGTCTTTCTTCAAATACTAATTGTTATTTCGCTACTCGCCGCTCAAAGTATACGAACAGCTTCCCCGTTTGCGGTTGTTAAGTCAAATGATAGCGATCTGCAATCTGACGACTCTAAATGAACGAGATGCGAGATTTGCAGCGTTTCCAGGAGTTCGGCAAAGCCCGCGGTATCGGGGTGTGTGATACGGACAGACTCGAGTGTAAGACCGACATCTTGCATATTTTCGCTCGGATGTGGACCCGGTGACCATTCAATAAAAGACGGAATCAAGCCATTTTCCGGCAAAGAGCCATCCTTCGGGACAGTAAGCCTCCAGGATCGATCGCCCCGAGTAAAGGTTATTACCTCTCCCAAATCGATTGGGCTTCGAGATACCACTTCATCAAGATGGTCTGTGCCGACCACCCAACAAAGCGCGGCAGGTGAATTTGCAAGCTTCGCTTGCGTCGCTGGATCATCCAGTGAAAACCATCTCGCCCGACCGGGATCAGGCGCATCGGGATCGATCGAGATAATTTCTAGGAAAGCGCCGTTTCCAGCTTGAGAGACGCAATTGTGGGTACTCATTGCGTCGTGTTTGCCACCACGCGGGATCGTCACACCACATTGAGAAACGAGGAAAGCCGCACCCTGCTCAAGATCGGACGCACCAATCGCAAAGTGGTCTACTTTATTTTTCACAACGCCTCCTCTGTTTACTGAATACTGGAAACAACAAATGTTTCACTGATTGGAATCATTGTTCTATATAATGATACAGACCTTACACCTAAATCGGGTATTTGGCTATCCCCAGGCTGAGATTTTGGTCTGAAACGATCCACCTGACATTGAGCGGAACCGCGAGCACGAATTTGACTGACAAAATAGGAACAACCGTCGACTCCACTTTAGCGAAAGGTCTTCGCGTACTGGAGGAACTTGCCGCTTCTGCTCACCCACGTGGCGTGACAGAGTTGTCTCGGGAGCTCGCACTAACAAAATCGAACGCACATCGCCTACTACGTTCGCTCAGCCATCTCGGGTACGTGAAGTCAAACGCAAATCGAACTTATGAGGCGACATTAAAGGTCTGGCAGATCGGTTTAAAGGTAATAGAAAACCTGAACATTAACGCTATTGCCGAGCCGGAGATGCAGAGACTGTCGGATATGACCGGAGAAGCGATTTATCTGGCAGTGCCGGATGACCTATCAGTCATCTATATCGACAAAGTGGAAAGTACTCGCCCTATCCGATCGTTCACGCCTAAAGGGGGTAGCGCGCCGATTCATTGTGTGGGCACCGGCAAGGCACTACTTTCTGCAAACTACGGCCAGCTTAGAAATCGCATCAAGGAAAGGCTGGTTGGGTATACCGACCAGACTATCACCGAAATCAGCAAACTTGACAAAGATATGGCAGCAACAGCGAAACGTGGATACGCGCTAGATAAAGGGGAATACCGGGAAAACATTTATAGTTTTGGTGCGACGATCTACCTTCCCACAGGAGAAGCAATTGCGGCCATTGGTGTGTCCGCGCCCAACATCAATCTGAACAAAGAACGGATTGTAACGATTTGCCAAGCGGTACAGTCAGCTGCTACACGGGTCACACAGTTACTTCAGACAAGCAATGGATAATAGACAGAAAAATTCAATGTTTGATTAATGTTCGCAGTATCGATATCGAGATGAATAATCGTTCCTCGACCGCCCAATCTACTATTTCATTGTGGGATGCGTCGGCTAAAGAGAATGCTTACGAAAACTCGATGCGCGAAGACGTTACCACCGACGTTGCCATTGTCGGAGGGGGATTTACTGGCAATTCAACAGCACTGCATCTAGCAAACAAAGGCGTGCAATGTCATGTACTGGAATCAGAGAAAATCGGATACGGTGGGTCCGGTAGAAATGTGGGTTTAGTCAATGCCGGGTTGTGGCTGCAGCCGCAGAAAATCCGCGCACAATTGGGTGATAGGGTTGGCGCCCGGTTTGTCCAGCTTCTTGGGGAGGCACCAGCCTATGTGTTTTCGTTGATCGAAAAACACGGGATTCAGTGCGAGGCAAGGCGAAACGGCACCATCCATGCAGCCCATTCTGATACGGGCTTTACAGACTTGAGAGAGCGATCAGAAGAATGGCATCGACTGAAGGCGCCTGTGGATTTAATGGACCGAGAAGAAACAGCGGAAAGAACTGGCACGCATGTCTTTTATGGCGGTTTGCTCGACCATCGCGCAGGTACAATCAATCCGATGGGGTATGTACGAGGGTTGTCACGGGCAGCAAGGGATGCCGGCGCAACGATCTTCACCGGAACAAGAGTTCTTAAACTGCAACGTCATCAAGGTAAGTGGCGACTTGAAACCAACCTCGGAAGTGTCACTGCCAATCGAGTGGTGCTCGGCACCAATGCCTATTCCGATAATTTGTGGCCTGGATTAAAACGTTGCTTTACCTTGATCCACTACTTCCAGGTTGCAACGAAACCTTTGGGAGATATTGCTGATTTTATCTTGCCGGAGAGACAAGGAGTTTGGGATACCGCGCCGATTATGTTTAACGTCAGAAGAGATCACTACGGCAGAATTTTGATCGGATCAATGGGAAAAATTATTGGTGGAGAAAATGGAGTCACGCACCGATGGGCGAAACGTAACATTCAACGACTCTTTCCGAGCTTGCCTGAAGTAGAAATAGAAAAGTCGTGGTACGGACAAATCGCGATGACTCCCGACCATCTTCCGCGAATCTACCGACTGGCAGAAGGCTTGTATACCCCGGTTGGATATAATGGCCGTGGAATCACCCCAGGAACTATTTTTGGCAGAGACCTGGCAAATTTTCTGACCGGCACCAATGCCGAACAGCTGCCACTACCCGTTACTGAACTGAAAACGCTAAGTACTTCCTGGATTAAAAGCAAAACATACTCCGCCGCATTTACTGCGAATCAATTCACCCATGGTTATCGTTAGATCGGTGAAATCTTTCCGGTAAACGGATTTTCATAAAGCTGATCATGGGATTCAACGCCCTCCTCAATGACGCAGTCTGTTTGCGGTCTGGCGACACATAGCAAAATGTAGCCTGCCTGAGATCGACGGCTGTTCAATGCTGTTGCACCTGGCTGTTTGACTTTTCCAGTAATCAGCTTCGCGGCACAGGTAATACAACCACCATAATTGCAGCCAATAGGAAGCTGGATTCCTTCGTTCAGCGCCGCTTCGTAAATCGATTGGTCCGATCGCACATCAATAGTTGAACCTGAATTCCGCAATTCGACCCGATATATTTGTTCTGATTTCATTGTTTATATCGAAAGCGCCTTGATCTGCTTCCACCAGAGCACATCAAATTGTCTGACCAAGTTTTGGCTTCCAAAACGGCCGGAAAAGTTCAATTTTAGGACAGCGGTTCATCACCACTCGGAGACCGGCTTCTTCGGCCATTTTTGCCGCATCATCATGGTACACACCAATTTGCCCCCATAGCACTTTCGCTCCAATATCGATGGCTTCTTGGGCGATCCCAGGCAGCGCTTCTGCTTTACGAAACACCTGAACCATATCAATCGGTTCATCCACGTCTGCGAGGGATCGAAATACGGGAATGCCGCGTATTTCATCCACCCCATCACGAGGATTAATGGGCTTCATGTTGTATCCCTGCTCGTGCAACACGCGTAGAACACCGTAGCTAAACTTTGTCGGATCTGGGCTCGCGCCAACCATAGCGATCGTTTTTACATCGGATAGGATCTGTGCCAGATACTCCGAGGGATACTCTTCGTGATGATTCATTTTGAAATTCTCTCTTACAGCCAAATGTCAGATGTGCAATCGCCGCCCGGATATCGAGTTTCGTGACAGCGCGACGGGCCATTAGGTTCGTTACCAAAGTTCACAATAAAATCTTTGTTGATCTCCATACCGCCCTCCTCCGTATTGCAATCCACCATGAGCATCACCCCGCCCTTGTGGCGAATCTCAGGATAGAACT
Source organism: Acidiferrobacterales bacterium (assembly GCA_019633985.1). Lineage (GTDB taxonomy): Bacteria > Pseudomonadota > Gammaproteobacteria > Arenicellales > Poriferihabitantaceae > VYFG01. Next base: position 8,643 of record JAHQWE010000059.1, read on the forward strand.
GGTTATCCCAGGTAGAAAACAGTGAGGTAGTTACGTAGAGCCGTTTTCCGTCCAGGCTCATTTGAATCATTTGTGGTCCACCGGCAATTTCCACACCATTGACTACGGGCGCTCTATTCAACATCCCCCCCATCCACACTTGCCCGGTGAGTACGGGATGATGTGGGTCGGAAATATCGTATTGACGGATATCGCCATGCAACCAGTTACAGAAATACAAAAAACGGTCGTCCATTGAAATCAGTATCACTGTGATCAAACCAGGTAACGGTATTGGCCATTCTGGATGTTTTTCATTTTCAACATCGATGATTTTTTCGACTATCCATTCCTGATCCTTCTTGTACCAATGTATGATATTGGACGACATCGCTGCGCCCACAAATCCATGCGTTGACTCAGGATTATGATGAAAGCGTACCTCGAGTGGCACTAGTCCATCCTCCCCCAGATACACGGTGTTTTCGACTTTCTTTTCTTTGAAATTCCAGAAATGAATTTCGCGACCGTATTTCAAATGTCCAACCTCTTCCAAATCAAAACCGGGCATAAAGGTATTGGGTGCTGCCCATTCACTGGACACCATCACGTTGTGCCTCGGCTGATACCAGAAATCGTAGTTGAACTTCATCCCTCCCAAATAGTTTTCCCAGCGACCGACGATATTGAACTCTTTGTCCAGATGAAGAAAGCCTCCCGGTGCATTGCCCTTGGCATCACCTAACATCGAAATAATGATGTCAGAGCCAAGACAATGCACTGTATGTGGCGCAGATAGATCTGTTTTCTCTTTGATTTCGTCACCCGGGATCACTTTGAACACCGTCGGATTGCGAGGATCAGTGCCACAATCCACAATATGTAAATTCGAGCTGCGCACTCCCGGTACAATTAAGTACTTTCTCTCCATTCCACTGTCATCGTGACAACTTGAGCAGGCGTTCCACCCCATATGATGCAACTCGTCACCAATGCCTGGCATTTCGCATCGGCTAATAACTTGAGAATACGTTGGACTCGCAGGGTCTGCGTCGACAGTTGCCAGATAATCTGATTTCTGAATTCCCGTTCCGACGTAAATGGCGATGGTGTAGAGCAGCTTTTCTCGGGGGGCGCGCATCGCCTCAGCGGGGGAAGCATACCCTGGGCCACAACAGGTTTTTCCATCTTGTTTCGTCACGTCATAACCCCCGCAGAGTGAATGTTGAATATTTTCATTTTATGATAATATATTCCGAATTACGAGAAATATCAGATGCATCTTGATCGATTGATTACAGTGCTCGAGGCGGTCGCGATCTCCGGTCGTCCTCTTTCCGCCGCAGAGCTGCACGAAATGACAGAGTTGCCGGTGCCCACCTGCTACCGGTTGCTGCAAGTTCTCAAGAATCAGGGACTGCTAGAGGATCCGGAATCCAGCAATCGCTATGTCATCGGCGAACGACTGGTAAGAATTGCGTTGCTCTCTCGCACAGATGCAGACGTTTGCAGTGTTATCGCTCCGGAGTTAAAAGAAGCCAGCAACCGGTTTGGCGAAGCGGTGTTTCTCTCGCGGTTCAGAAAACGTGGTGTCAGCATTATTCACGTCGAAACACCGACGGATCCCACCATATCCTACGTGCACCCCGGTCTGGGATATCGACCTCTCCATGCCTGCTCCTGCTCCAAAGCCATTGCGGCATTTGCGGAAACTCCTTTTCGCGATCTTATTTTAAAAGGGCCCATGAAGACATACACAGAACACACTAAAACCAATCGCAAAGATCTGGAGGTAGAGTTCTCCCACATCAAACACGCTGGCTATGCAGAGTGTGTCGAGGAGATTGAAGTGGGAGTGTCCAGTGTCGCTGCGCCGGTTGCCATTGAGAACATGGGAGTCGTTTTTAGTGTTGGCACTGTCGGCCCCATTCGCCGATTTAGTCAATCTCACCGAAAGACGAGGGGAAGAGAATTGATCAAGCTAGCGAAGAATCTGGGAGAAGCAATCCAGTTTAGCAACCAAACATAAACTCGCGGCAATACACATTCTCACCAGCAATTCGCGATCTTTATTGTGACTAATTACTGCAATAAAACTCAACAGTATCGCGATAGTGAATCACGCTAGGACAGTTTTCTTTTCTAGTTCGATTCCTCCACAAAATTTTAACGGCAGTCGCTCCGCCTAAAAATCGAGTTCATTCGTTGAACCTGTAGCCTTAGGCTGCAAGAGACGCACCTGGAGTCGCTCATTTTTTTATTCATCTTGATATCTTGTTCTTCAAGTGTGCGTATCACTAAGCGGGAGTTACCTTCCATCTTTGATTTACTGCCGTTTAAAAACATGGGCAGATAGTTCCAGCAAGACATTATTTCAGCCTGCGTTAAGGGTTTCGCAACTTATCAAATAACCTGCACCGATTATCTGAAACTCCTTTGTAAAGGAATTAGTTACCTTGAATATCATCACGATGGTTAGTAGGCTATTTGTTTTGGAGCGTGATGCCAAATATAAAAAACCCGCCGAGTGACGACTTGTGCAAAGGGTTAAACAAATAAAAATTGAGAACGTATTTATTAC
>JAHQWE010000060.1 GCA_019633985.1 Acidiferrobacterales bacterium
CAGGCGTGTCAACGGGCAGTCTCAAGCGGTAGCCTGCGGGAATCAATCTCCAGCCGTTCCAGATATAGCGCGTCAAAGTCCGGTTGAGTGGTTTGAGTTCCTTTTCACCCAGTCCAAAAACCTTCTCAATACGTTGGATCGAAGTGGCGTTCTGCAGTACCACCGTCTGCGAATCCAACGGTTTAGCTGGCGGTACCGATTTAAAATAGCGGTCCGCATTTAATGCAACATGGCGCGCGGCGAGAAAGCTGGCGTAAAAGTTTTTTACCGCAACCTGAAAACTGGGTGATTTGTACTTATTCAATACCTCGAGATACACCGGACTCACCTTTCGAATCGCGCGACGCATTCCGTTAATGCCGTAGTTGTAAGAGGTAATCACGAAAGGGTTGATGTTGGACATGCTGATGTTTGGATCTTTTTCCCTGGAAACCTTAGTCAACCTGCTTGTTGCCTGAAGAAAATACTTAGCCGCCGCCCTTGTTGCCGCCTCTGGATCCAGCCGTTCATCCACTGTCGCGTTCAATTCCAATCCTAGCGAGCGCGCGGTTGCGGGCATGATTTGCCACAGCCCCGCTGCCCCGGCTTTTGAATAAGCCGCAGGGTTATAAGATGATTCTACAAAAGGTAAGTATCGAATATCCGCAGGAAGATTATTTTCAAGAAGTACTCGGTCAACCATTGCCGAATATCGGTTGAACCGTTTTAACCCGGCAATAAAGCTGTCCTTGACGCCACTTTGGCAGCGAATACTCTTTGCAGCTTGTCGAATGCGTTTAACGTTGGCATTAGGAAATAATGTGAGAAGATGTTGCTCCCGTTTGTTAGAAATCTTCCTCCCTTTCGCCAAATTGGTCGCCAAAGAATTCAAGGAATCGCGAATCACCTTTCTGTTCGCCTTTATTCTCTTACCGACAGCGCGGCTACACCCTTTTCCAGTGTCGATCACCATGTACACGCGCTCAGGGGAATTCGGGTCATGCAAAATTGCTTTGGTTTTATTCCACCCCTTGAAAACCTGAATCCAAAAATCAACCCGCCTTCGCAGCTCTGGAGGACAGGGAAAATCCTCGCTGCACCGCAGCGCATGTTTGGGGAGCAGATGATCTGCGTTAGCCGATCGCGGAATACTAGAAAGCACAACCATGCTCAAAAGAACAAAGGACCAAACCAGGTAGCGTGTTCCGCATGCCGAGATTGCGCCGAAAATACCAAATGGCAGCGTCGTTTTAAATTCAGAAAAGTGTGTGAGCCGCAAGTTAACGAAGGGTATAATGTGAGTGAGAGAGATTCGTAGAATTGGTATGGTAAGCAGAGACTTTACTCTTCCTTCGTTTCAGTGCTGGTTGAAAATATGGTGAAGATATATCGATTTTGCTCTAGCATTTCGAAAGATTGCAATATTGAAAATAGATGAATAGAGATAGCTCAAGATTACTGAAGTTGACGAATTGAATGTAACCACTCGACGCGATTTACCGATGCTAAAAACCGATGCTGAAAAAAGAGTTGAATACACAAATTTTACGCTACGAATTAAACACACTAAGCAGAAACGAACATAAGGTTAGTCAACAGTTCAGGTAAAGAATTTAGGTCAAATTTGAGGTCAGACGTAAGGTAAGACGAATCGCTTTAAACACCTTTGTCATGAATGGAGAAAGGTTATCTGTGCTGAATGCGATTGTACAAAGTACAGACTGGCAATCAGAGTTCGGTTCATTATGATTGCTTCTCCCCAAGACTCGTTCACAAGACTCGTTCACAAGAAACATTCGAGAATCATTCAAAAACCCATCAATGCATCAATACCCCGACAATCCCCAATGCCTACCCGGATTTTAGACGGCACATACGACATATGCAGTATTAGAATGCATTTACGAGTAGAAACCAAATTAATTTTACGACAAAGTCACTTAAGTTTGCATGGAACCTGAAGAGTTAATTGGTGAAACAGACGTTTCACAGACAATCACCACCGAATATGCAGCAAAAAGCCTGCTGGCAGATCTCAAGACAGTATTGTCAAACCCTAAAGAGATCGACGAACAGAAAGCCAAACAGCTGAGAAAGGCCTGGGATGCGTTGCAGTCGCAAGTTAGCGACACGACTGTGGATATTTCAGAACTGGAAGCGGGGTTTGAAAAACTCAGAGTACGGACTCACAAACAGGTAGAGCATCGGAACGAAGCCTATGCTGAGCTTGAAAAACTTCTTACGACACTAGCGGAAGCAATCAAGAAAGATGAGCTGCAAGACGCCCAGCAGACCGAACAAAAGATTATCAGCGGTCTGAATAAAATTCGCGGCCTGTCATCGCAGCGACGACAGAAAGTGATTGGTACGCTGGAAGCTCTTCAACCCAAAATCAAGAAACTGTCCTCGTGGCGTCATTGGGGTACCGAACAGGCACGAGAGAAAATCATCCAGGAAGTACAGCAGATTCACGAAAAAGAAAAAAATCTGGAGAAAGTCGCGCAATTTATTAAACAGGCGCGAGAAGAGTGGAAGCAATGGGATAACTCCGGTGAAGGCGGAAACAAAACGCTCTACAAGCAATTCGATGCCGCTTGCAGTAAAGCTTACGAACCTTGCAAGGCCCTGTTTGATCAGCAAAGAAAACAACGTGAGGCGGCGAGTCGTCACAAAAAGGAGGTTTGTGAAAAGCTGGAAAATGAGTATGAAAAGACCGATTGGAGGAACCCCGACTGGAAGCAGCTGCAGACACTGATGCGGGAACAATCCAGCCGCTGGAGAAAACTGGGCCCTGCGGAGTTTCGCGACCGGAAGCCATTACAGAAGCGATTTGATGACGCCGCCAAACGTATTGATGGTCCTTTGGACCGAGAACGAAAGCGAAATAAAAAACAAAGAGAAGACCTCATTGCTCAGATTCTAGGCTTGGTGGAAATGGAAGACTCTCGAAAGGCAATTTCAGATCTACAGGTGTTGAAGAAACAGTGGGTGGTTACCGTCTCAGGGCCGCGTAAAAAGGAACAGATACTGTGGAATAAATTCACCAAAGCCTGCGATGCGATTTACGAAAAGTCCCGTGAATCTAAAAAAGCGTTTGATCAGGAACTTGAGAAAAACTTTGAAAAACGCATGGTGTTTTGTGATGCAGTAGAAAGTGAGCTGAAGAATCCTGAAATACAAACCGTGGAAACAGTTTCTAAACTGATAACGAAATGGAAAAACGAGTGGACCGATACAGGACGGGTACCTAAAAGCAAAATAAAAGCCAGCGATAAACGCTGGCGCGAAGTGCTAGGAAATGCCGAAAAAATGCTTTCCGGGCTACAGCGAAAAAACCAAACTCAATCGGATGAGAGTTTGTTTGCGTTTGCCGAAGTTTGTGCGCAATTGGAAGCGCAACTGCTAGGGGGACAGGAAGTCCAGATCGATGCAGCGCAAGCCGAATGGCAGAAAATTCTACCGCTTGCAGATGGTGTGATGAAGAAGATGCAGAATCGCTTCGATAAGATTACTAAAGCCATCGGCAACGATACTGAAATCAACCGAATAACCGCAGAATGTGAAAAAAATTTTGAAAAGCTCAATTCCTACCTTTTACAGCTTGAGCTTAATCTCAGCGTTGACTCACCTGCAGAATTCACCAAGCAACGTATGGCCTTGCAAGTAAATCGCTTGTCTGCCGCACTGGGTAAAGGCGGAGAAGATGTCATTCTGGACAATCAGAAGTTAGTCGATATGATCCACACATTAGGGCCAGTGACCCCTGATAAGCAGACAGCGATAAATACCCGTTTTGCGACCAGCTATAAAGCGCTGCAGGCAGAAGTATCTTGAAATTCACCGACAACGTGCTTTATTAAGTTAACGCCCCACCCTATTCCCTAAGATCAACCCATGACACTTATTAAACAGGACGATTTCATTCAGAGCGTTGCAGATAGTCTGCAATACATCTCCTTTTATCATTCCAATGACTTTGTGCAGGCCATGCACAGCGCCTACCAAAGAGAAGAGTCTGATTCTGCGCGCAATGCGATCGCGCAAATTCTCATCAACTCTCGGATGTCCGCAGAGGGAAAGCGGCCGATCTGTCAGGATACCGGGATCGTGGTGGTATTTGTGCAAATCGGTATGGAAGTACAATGGGAAGCCGGAATGACACTTGATGACATGGTCAACGAAGGCGTGCGTCAGGCGTATCTCGATCCGAATAATCCTCTTCGAGCGTCCATCGTTTCGCCTCCTATTGGAAAACGCAGCAATACCGGAGATAACACACCCGCTGTGGTGCATGTGGAAATGGTGGCTGGCAATAAAGTCGATGTCACTGTCTCCGCAAAAGGCGGTGGGTCGGAAAACAAAAGCAAATTCACCATACTGAATCCCAGCGATAGTGTGGTGGATTGGGTGCTCGAGACGGTGCCAAAGATGGGAGCAGGATGGTGCCCTCCCGGCGTATTGGGAATTGGTCTGGGAGGCAGTGCCGAAAAAGCAATGGTGATGGCGAAACAAGGTCTGATGGATCCAATTGACATTCAGGAGTTGATTGCCCGCGGGCCAAATACTGCCGTGGAAGAGCTGCGCCTTGAGCTCTTCGAAAAGGTGAACCAACTTGGTATTGGTGCCCAAGGCCTCGGAGGGGTAACGACGGTACTGGATATCAAAGTCAATGAATACCCCACTCACGCAGCTTCTTTGCCGGTTGCCATGATCCCCAACTGTGCCGCCACTCGACACGCTCACTTCACCTTGGACGGCAGTGGTCCTGTTGCTCTGGAACAACCCAAGCTCTCCGATTGGCCGGATATTTCATGGGATCCCGGTGACGACACGCTTCATGTCAATGTCAACGAAATTGGACCTGAAGACGTCGCAAAGTGGAAACCAGGTCAAACCATACTGCTCACCGGAAAAATATTGACCGGTCGGGATGCCGCACATAAACGCATCCAGGAAATTTTGGGTCGGGGAGAAGCGCTACCGAATGGCGTCGATTTTACCAACCGTTTCATCTACTACGTGGGTCCCGTCGATCCTGTTGGCAATGAAGCCGTCGGTCCGGCCGGGCCAACCACCTCAACAAGGATGGACAAATTTACCGACATGATGCTGGAACAAGCCGGGTTGCTTGGCATGATCGGAAAAGCGGAGCGAGGAGATGGGGCAATTGAGAGTATCAAAAAACACCAATCCGTATACCTCATCGCTGTGGGTGGCGCCGCTTATCTGGTATCCAAAGCGATCAAGTCAGCAAAAGTTGTGGCCTTTGAAGACTTAGGCATGGAGGCTATCTACGAATTTGAGGTGGAAGAAATGCCGGTCACTGTTGCGGTAGACAGCAAGGGTGAGTCGGTTCACAAGACCGGGCCTGAAATCTGGCGCAACAAGCTCAAGGTTGCCTTACCGGTTGCGTGAGGGATCGTTCTCGCTTGTTTGAAGAGCTGACAACACAGGACTGTGCACACGTCACAGTCCTTTGCACACCTCTTTGGCATCTGTATCCTGTATAGACTGTTAAATTGCCCTTGTGTGGCGTCTCTAACCTTCACGAGCCATCTTCAAGGCGATCAGACAGAGTAACGCTGAAGCCAGTTCCCAGCTGGCGAAGATCAATTGATTGGGCTCGATATGGCCTGTCAATAAAAACCCTGTGAGGCGCCCGAGTGCCAGCCCCAGACTGGTCAAGAGCAAAGCAATCACACCGGACGCAGTCAGATTAGTTTTTACTGCCGCTAGAGTGAGAAACAACCCATAAAACAGATACAGGCCACCATAGTTTGCGAGAAACTCCGTCTGAGCTGCGGGAGAAGTGAGCTGAAATCCAATAAAAGTGGCAAAGTTTTGGTGCGCCAACAATCCGTAAAGTCCCGTCGCCACAAAAGCCAGCCCATTGACCAACAACAGTAAACGCCGCAATTTCATCGCTGTAAGGTCTCTAAAACAGTAGATTTAACATCGTAATCTCTACAACCAGAAACATGACAGTCATAATTCCCCCGGCTTTCATAAAATCGGTAACCCGATAGCCGCCAGGTCCCATGATCAATGCATTCACCTGGTGGGTAGGAATCAGGAAAGAGTTCGAAGTGGAAAGCGCCACCGTGAGGGCGAATATGGCGGGGTTAGCCCCGACCCCGATGGCGATATTGATCGCCAGCGGAACCAGTAAGACCGTTGCTCCGACATTTGACATCACAAGAGTAAAAATTGTCGCGAGCACGGCAATCACCGCCTGCAAAACCCATATGGGAACACCGTCAAGGAGCAACAACACCTGTTGCGCGACCCAAGCCGCTGTACCTGATTGATCGACCGCAATCCCGAGCGGAATTAGGCTCGCCAGCAAGAACACGCTTTGCCAACCAACTGCCCGATAAGCCTCTTCAATTTTAATGACGCCAGTTAATATCATCCCTAATGCACCCGTCATCAATGCAATAGACAGCCGCATGTCGGAGAATAGAACGAGCCCGAGTGTTGCCAGAAAGCATGTGGCTGCCCATCGGGTTTTTTCTGGCCGCTCATCTTCACGCGGAAAGTCAGTTACGACCACATAGTCGTGGCGATTATCGGCAAATGCTGCCAGGTCGTGCCAACGAACATGCAAGACAAGGGTATCCCCAGATTGTAATGTCAGCTCCGGTAATTCAGTATCAATGACATCATCCGCTCGAAACACCGCCAACACCGTTGCGCCGTGCTTCTTACGAATCTCGATCTCACGGATCGACTTACCAATCACTGAAGAATCGGGAGGAATAACCACTTCCGCAATACCCGCGCTTGCCGCGCTAAGCACTTCTGAAAAGACTTCCATCTCTGGCTTCACGCGCAATCCATAATCTTCGGCAAAACGATAAACTGAATCTCGTCGCCCCATAATCGCGAGCTGGCTATCATCCCAGAACTCAGTATCTCCACGTGGTGCGACCACCATGTCCTGACCATTGCGCACGGCGACAATCCACCCCGCACGTCCAGCTGCATCGACATCAGAAAGCAGCTTTCCAACCAGTGGGCTTTCTCGGTCGACTACGCACTCATAGACATCCCCTTCAATGCCATACACCTCACGAAAATAGCGCAGCATGCTGCCAGATTCACCCGGCTTGTCTTTAATCACAGGTAGGACAAATCGACCGGCAAAAATAAAATAAATCAAACCGGTGGCTAGCAACGTTAAACCAATGGGGGTTACCGCAAACAAACCGAAGGTCTGCATTTGTTCGACACCGGCGGGCAACACCTTGTTTGAGTTGATGATCAGATCATTGAGCAAAATCAGTGGGCTGGAACCAATCATGGTGATTGTGCCACCCAGGATCGCGCAAAAACCCATGGGCATCAACAAACGGGAAATCGCCAGATTACCTCGTCTTGCAATTCGGTTTACCACCGGAAGAAACAAAGCCGCGGCACCGATATTTTGCATAAAACTCGAGATGACACCGACCACGCTGGAAATAATCAGAATAATGCGCCCTTCCGTGCGACCGCCAATCTTCAAAATCATACCGGCCAGCTTCCCCATCATTCCGGTTCGGTCTAAGCCAGCTCCAATGATCATTACAGCGATAATCGACATCACCGCATTACTGGAGTATCCGTCAAACAGCTGTTCAGCTGGAACCAGACCATCGTATCCAGGTATCAGGGCTGTGAGGCCAATCAGCACCATGATCAAGATCGCAGCAACATCGACCCTGACAACTTCAAACGCAAAAAGGTAAACAGCAAAAAGTAATATCCCCATCACCGCGATCATCTCGCCGGTAAGTGGCATCATTTCTGTCAACGATTGTCTCCGATGTACGGCGTGATGAACATCTATCACCCAACCTGGTTAATGCAAGCCGGCCTCCGCCCGACCCCTCTGTGCGTTGCCCTGCACCTTAGAGACCGAAACGGGCTGCTACTGCGACTGCGAAGCGGGGAAATTCGCAGCGATGTCGGAGGCAAAGCTGGATGAGATGATCTTCGGAAATGATCAGATCGCACCAATTTTTTGTCTTTTCTATCAGTGAAGTATCAGCGGGTGTTAAGGTTTTATCGCACAGGAATTAACGTGCAGTTAGTGTATCACCAATTCTCCCTCATGCGGATTGTCAGGCCCGTGTGATTAACCTTTTGGCAACAAGAAAAAATTAGACCGGCCCCTAAAATATTTTATGGTATCGCGCAGAACCCCAGGAGGTTCGTCGTCGCAAAAAACGAAGATAGCAGCATCAGTTAGAATATCGCCCTCCAACTGGATCGATAATTGTTTCGAATTCCGCTTGGAACGTTGTTCCCCACTCGTTGGGTATCGATTTACACAAAACGAAAACTAATGGAGATTCATTATGAGTGTCGCAAGAGTCACAGAAATCATTGCATCATCGAAAAAAAGCTTTGAACACGCCACTGAAAGTGGCATCAAACGAGCCAGCGAAACCCTGAGCGGCGTCGTGGGTGCCTGGGTGAAAGATCAAAGCGTCACGGTCAAAAATGGCAAAGTCGACGAGTACCGCGTGAATTTGATGATTTCATTCGTATTAAAGGATAAGCCAGTCAGGAAGAAGAAAGCATCTAAAAAGAAGAAGAAGTAGCAAAAGCTGAAGTTATCCTGCCCGGATATTTCATTAAGACAAGCAACACGCGTCAAACTGATCACGGGATCAGACGATCGTCCCCCACCGCATCGCGAGTCTAAGGTGTGCAGGGGATGGTTTGAGACCGAGTACCAGATCAAGAGGTACCAATTAGATGGGTTTGATGAGAGAGCGCTCTCGCCATTGTGTTTCGGCTTATTGCAATATTCGGGCTATTACAGTGAATCAAACTCGGGAATGCGGCGGAATTTCGAGTGACCGGCTTGATTGATTAAGGCCATCCAGTCTGCGTAAACCCCGCTAATTCTGCTGATCCTGCGCAAATAATATTCGATCTTCTATGTCCAACTGGTTTAGCAGGTGATAAATCACCACCATCAAAAACGCGAAGGTCGTTCCCACTCTCACATTCATTAGCGGCGCTTCCGTCAAACCACAAATTAGAATGACCAGCACACAGCTGGCGCCCGCTAGAGCCAGACTCCTCCTTTTCGGATTTTTTATTTGACGATACTGGCGACAAAAATATCTAAGCGGAATCAGATAAAGCAGTAGAACTGCCAGAACGCCAAACACCCCCCGCTTAGCCATAGCGTTCAAAATCTCATTGTGCGAAGAACTACGGCCATCGTTTCCAAGAGAATGACTTTGTGGATAGTTCTTCACATATTCTTCCATCAGCTCTGATCGCTTTTGATAGCTCACTCCAAATAAAGGTCCTTCACGAAAACAGAGCATGGCGATTCTCCAGAAATCAAGTCGGTAGCCCATTGAGCTCGCATGATTGCCATTTTCATAGTAGGTCTGAATCTCATGGATCGTGAGATTAATCCGTTGTTTTACAGAGGGCATTGAAACGACGGTGGCAATCACAAGTACTGTACCGATCGATGCAGTGAGAACTTTCTTCCACCTAGAAATATTCAATGACATAAAGTGGATAAAGAAAATAAGTAAAATTGCCGGCCAAATCCCACGGCTCCCTGTTTTAATCGTCACTATGAGCAAACATAATATGCCGAGAATGCCGAACGAACGCCAAAAGGTGCTAGCAAAATCTACTCGCAACTGCACGACAGATAAACTCAATAGCAATACTCCGATGTACGCGGAGCCAAGAAAACCCGCGCCCCAATCCACCCGTAACAGGTGAAGCTGCCCGAGGTTAAGAGCGATCGCCAACATGCCACTTGCACTTGCTGCGCGCAAGAACCAAAACATATCCAACCTCACTCGAGTCAATGCGAGCAGCGTGATGATCGCCAGCAGGTAGCGTGCTCCGCCTGCAAGGGCTTCCCCGGTCCCGCTGGACAAAAATAACGGTACCGAAACACATATTGGAAGGACAAAAGCCAGCACCCACCTGCTAGAGACCGGTGCAACGATATTGCGCTCTGGGATCTGCACCAAGAATAAAGGCAATGACAGTAGAAACAACATGGCCGCAACAGGTTGACCGCCATCATCGGCAACCAATGCGGTGAGAACTAATGCGCAGGGGAGTAGAGGAAACAGCTTGTCACTGAGAGCGTGGTACTTTTTTAACACGAAGTCACTCGAATATTGTTACTTAAACTATTGTTATTATGTGATTAAAATATTCTTTTCATCGAACTTAATGACTAGTGGAAAAGCAAAAATTGGTATGCTGTATATCACTCTGTGACACGAATAAGAGTCTGAATTGAAGAACCATCCTCGCGATAACAACGTTCTTACTATCGCCTGCATATTATAATCCCTGCTGGTATCCAAATGGGTACCAAGGTGATACACATCTCAATGCTTCACCCACATAACTCTGATTCTCCTTTCGGTATGCTTTCCGTCATCATCATTACTAAAAACGAATCTCGCAATATCAGGCGCTGTCTGGAATCCGTTTCATGGGCGGATGAGATTATTGTTGTTGATTCGGTAAGCGAAGACGATACACTTTCAATCTGCCGGCAATTTGACTGCCGAATAGAGGGCTCGGATTGGTCTGGTTTCGGGCCCCAAAAAAATAAAGCACTCAAGCTGGCGACTAGTGAATGGGTTTTATCCATTGACGCAGATGAAGAAGTATCCCCAGCGCTGCGACGAGAAATTGAAGCAGTAATTAACGATAATGATTCAAATACAGCGTGGAGGATTCGCCGAAAATCAAGCTACTGCGGAAAAGTACTGAACTATAGTGGATGGAATCCAGATTTTGTCTTACGTTTGTTTAAACGCCGTGCTGGCAGATTTAGTGATGATCTCGTGCACGAGCGGGTGCTCATTGACCAGGAAAATACGCTGATATCTCAGCTGGACGCGCCCCTGTTTCACTACCCGATGCCGGGATTTGAGCAAGCAATTGAAAAGATGAATCTCTACTCCACACTCTCAGCCCAAGACAAATTCCGTAAGGGAGAAAAGTCGTCTCTGCTCAAGGCAGTAAGCCGAGGTTGTTGGACATTCTTTCGTGTGTTCGTACTCTACCGTGGATTTCTCGATGGTCGGCATGGTTTTATGCTGGCGATATCTAATGCCGGCGGAACCTACTACAAATACGTTAAACTCGCGCACCTCCATGATTCTGCGAACAAAAATGACGCAATCTGAACCAACCAGCGTCTCTCTGGTACTTACTACTTACAATTGGCCAGAAGCCTTAGCCGCGGTACTGGACAGCATTCAACAACAGCAAATGCTGCCCATGGAGGTGTTGATCGCAGACGATGGATCTACCGAGCGCACCCGTGAATGCATTGATCGGTATCGTATGAATTTTCCTTGCCCCTTGATTCACGTATGGCACGAAGACCATGGCTATCAGGCTGCGAAAATCAGGAATAAAACCGTTCTGCAAGCCAACGGAGACTACCTCATATTTTTGGACTCAGATTGCCTGCTACGCCCCGACTTCGTGGCACAACATGTTGAATTATCCAGGCCCAGACACTTTGTCGCCGGAAACAGAGTTCTGCTTTCAGAGAGCTTTACCAAAGAAGTACTGGAACAGGGTCTGATGGTCACCAATCAACCCCCTTTTTCATTTTCAACCAGCCAGGTGAATCGCAGATGGTCTTTATTTAATATGCCAATGGGGCCGTTTCGGCATACCCGTCCTGGAACCTGGAAAGGAGTCAAAGCCTGTAACATGTCCATGTTCCGCCAGGATTTTCTGGAAGCCAACGGGTTTGAGGAAAATTTTGAGGGATGGGGTTATGAAGATTCAGACTTAATCGTCCGACTGCTTCATGCAGGCTTAAAGCGCATTAGTGGGCGTTTTGCCACTACCGTGATTCATTTGTGGCATAGCTCCAACAAAAGCTTGCTCGAGGAAGGCAACTGGAACCGGTTGCAAGAAACAATCAATAGTAATCGCAGTAAAGCACAGCTTGGAATAGAACAGCACCCGCGAAGTTAACAAGTGTATGAGGTTTGACGAATCTCGAGCACCTCGGTCAGCAATACCGCGGCGAGAAAAGAGAACTGATCATGCAATGTTTACCCTGTTCACCTGATCCCAATTATTGATAAAGAGCCGATTTCTCAAGCCCCGGCTGACTCTTGAATCTGCGGTGAAACCAGTAGTACTGGGTCGGCGCTAATTTGACTCCCTGCTCAATAAGGTTGTTTATCATACTTGCATTCTCGACTTCGTCCTCGACCGGAAACTCTGGCGCTATCGGCAAGAATTCAAGTACGTATCCCGAATCATCGGGTTTACGATAACTCGCCAGCATCACAATCGGTGCCTTCGTCAATTTGGCTAATTTTGCCGTCGCCGTCAATGTTGCAGCGGGATGCCCAAAGAATGGCGCAAATACCGAATTCTCAATGCCCATGTCTTGATCTGGCGAGTACCAGACCATTTCCTTCTTCATGATTTTCCGTGCAGCTTCGCGCATGGCGGTGTGGGGAATCAACCCCTTCAACTGAGATTCGCGACCACGAATCATCACTCGATTCAACAGCCAGTTATTTTGCAAGCGATAAATGGCATAACAAGGATAGAAGTTGCCCATAAGTGCGCCACTAATATCAATGGTGGAGAAATGCGCGCCAAGTAGAATCACTCCTCGATCTAATTCAATTGCTTTGTCCAGGTGGGACTGCCCGCGTAATTCAGTTATTTTTTTTAGTTGTTCGGGGCGATCCCACCACCCCATCGCAGATTCAATAATACTTGCACCAAAGCTCATAAAGACTTGCTTAACCATCTCTTCTCGCTCTTCATCGGAGAGTGATGGGTAGCAGATACCGAGATTGACACGTGTGATATGTGTTCTAGAGTTAGGGATCTTGTACAGCAACCAACCTATGCCCTGCCCAAAACCAATCTTGACCTTTAAGGGCAGCAAGTTCACCAGCCACAAAAATGCCAGGAGCACGGCCGTTGCAATCAGCAAAAACAACTGACGTATAGGTTGAAAAGGTTTACCTGACAATCTGAAACTTACTCTTAACGCTTGCGCTCATTATGGCACAATAGCACCCTCTTTCCTCCAGCGATATCGCTCTCTGATTGTCCTTGTCGACCCCTGCTTCACTCACTCAAGAACCCAGACATATCGAATCGGGCACCCAGGTTTATCTTCGACTCCTGAGCTACATGCGCTCCGATCTCGGATTGTTGCTGGTTGGATTTGCCGGTTTCCTCATATACGCAGCCTGCGACTCGGCATTCGCCTGGTGGATGAAAGAACTGGTCGATGCGATTGAAGCCGGCCTGTCGGAACAACGGTGGCGACTAGCCGGCCTAATTGTTGCAATATTCCTGCTTCGGGGAGCTGGTGGCGTGATTGGCGGATACTGCACCGAGTATGTCGCCAGGCGGGTCATCAACCGACTACGTAGCGAAATGTTCAATCATATTTTGCGGTTGCCGTGTGCGTTCTACGAACAGTATTCATCTGGAAGTGTTCTCGCAAAGCTCATCTTTAACGTTGAGAATGTCGCCGCTTCTTCGACAAATGCGTTGCGGATCATCGTTCGAGGCGGGCTGACGGTGTTGGGATTGCTGGCCTTTATGTTTTATCTAAACTGGAAGCTCTCCCTACTATTTATCATTGTGACACCGTTAATGGCGGTAGTTATCGCAATAGTCACACGGCGTTTTCGTCGACTAAGCCAGAATATTCAGGGCGCTATCGGTAATGTGGGAGAGCGCGCGGGAGATGTTTTAAAGGGTTATGAAGTCGTTAAAATCTTTGATGGATATTCGCATGAGAATCAGGCCTTTGCGGACGTCGTAGAGAACGATCGACGGCACAGACTCAAACTGATTTTGACTAGCGACGCCAGTACAACCTTGGTGCAGCTCATTTTTGCGTTCGCGCTTGCGGGATTAATCTTAATCGCGATGCAGCCGAATATCCTGCAAACCATGTCAGCGGGAGAATTTGTGTCTTTTGTGACCGCGGCGGGTTTTATTTCCAGACCGGTTTTGCAACTCACGCAGGTAAATGCGGTTATTCAGCAGGGTGTTGCCGCGGCGGACAGTATCTTCAGTGTTTTGGACTTACCTGTCGAGAAAGATGCTGGTTCCATCAAGCTGGAGAAGCCCAAGGGCAAGATTGATTTCCAGCGTATACGTTTTCGCTACCATACCGCTGAGAATTCCGATAACCAGTGGGTTATCAATGGCGTTGATTTCTCGATTCCCGCGGGCACCACTTGCGCGCTGGTTGGTCGCTCTGGTAGTGGAAAAACCACACTGGCTAGACTGGTTGCACGCTTTCATGATCCGGTCGAAGGCGAAATTCTTATTGATGGTCATTCCACACAAGACGTTACCATCAGTAGCTTGAGAGACAACATCGCATTGGTAAATCAAAACATCGCGCTGTTCAACGCATCCATCGCCGAGAACATCGCCTATGGAGCGATGCGAGACCGAGATCCTGAGCTGGTACTCCGTGCTGCTGAGCATGCGCAAGTCATGGAATTTGCCAGTCAGCTGCCTGATGGCTTGCAAACGCAGATTGGCGAATCTGGAATCGCATTATCCGGAGGTCAACGCCAGAGAATTGCTATTGCACGAGCGTTTCTCAAGGATGCACCGATTCTTATATTGGATGAGGCGACATCTGCCCTGGACAATCACTCTGAACGCCTGATACAAAAAGCGATTGAGGAGCTCATGCAAAATCGCACAAGCCTGATTATCGCCCACCGGCTTAGTACCGTTGAGCATGCTGACAAAATTATGGTGTTGGATCATGGGAAAATCGTGGAGAGTGGTACCCATCAAAGCTTACTAGCTGCGCAGGGGTTGTACGCACAAATGTATGAACAAGGCGTGGAGTAAAAGGCGTGGAGTAAAAGTGAATGAAGCGCAACGGCTTCATGAAGATACGGCGATAGGTTAAGGGGTGCTATTACCAAGCAAAAGCTTGAAACCTTCGTGGGTAGCGTCGAACCCCATAGATTGATAAAACCGAATAGCATCCGGACGCTGTTTATCCGAGGTGAGTTGTACAATTTCACATCTCCGATCCTGTGCACGCTGGATGGCCCATCGGATAACGTGTTTCCCGAAGCCTTTTCCACGAAAGTCTATATGTATTCGAACCCCTTCAATTAGACACCGCCAGGAACCGACATGCGTTAGGTAGGGAATAAAGGTTAGTTGCAACATTCCGACCACCTCACCAGCGTATTCCACAACGATTAGTTCATTATTGATGTCTCTATTGATATGCTGAAAACTGTCGAGATAGCGTTGATCAATCGGCTCGGATACTAGCTCTCTTTTTGCACCTAATGGATCTTCTGCAAGCATTTCGATCAAGATCAATAAGTCTGACTCTGTGGCGTCACGAAAATTAAGCCCAATCCCTCGACGTTCCACGCTAGTCTCTCTCGACAATAAGATTCACGCCAAGCTGACGTAGAGAATCAATCATCGAGTGAACAATTTCATTATCAGGTGCTTCAATTTCAAAGGGATGACCCTGTGCGGTTTGCTCAGCGTAATACAACGATTCGTCGGGGGACATACCCGTTCTCTGAAAAACAGCGGAAAGTGATTCATCAGACAACGGCGGCTGATCCTGACTAATACTGATCCTTACCATGGGAGTTGAGTTCTTTGCTCTAATGACATGAAGGGTGAAGAAAAGGCACTATTGTTGAGGAGCCAAAGGGCTCTTGCGGCCAGCCACATATTGCGGTAACTCATCTCCAATCTGAACCTAATTTGCTTTTGAGCCGACAAAAATATACGAATTTGGAGAAACGGGCCACTTATCATCCAGCGTTGCCAGCGCCATTTCCACAACGTCACCCTCAATTTTGTAACTAATAAATTCTAGTGTACAGCCGCATACACGACAAAGCCTTCGGCTCGAGCCATTTTTTGCGCGGCATAGCTTGGGTTTCTCTTCTCCGCGGGCCATCGAAAAGAATGAACGGCCACAGCGGCATAGGTACCACATGATGCACCGGTAGATTTTCAACAGATGGAATAATCACAATTCACCACATCCGGTAAAAACTCTCGAACTTCAAAGCACACCGAATTGCCTAAACAAACTCCCTTGAACACCTGCTTCTCTCTCTTTTCCACACTAAACCACAGCTTCTCTGGATAAAACTATTCTGTTTCCCTGCGCCGCAGATTCGAAAACTGCCAGAGTCGCAGCGACCGTCGCCATCGCATCCTCTGCATCGATACAGGGTTCCTCAACTCCTCGAATGATATTCGCAAAATGTTCTATCTGACGTATATATGCGTCCTGCCACGTTGATTGAACTCGCCGACGATCAATTTGATAGCGCCAGTCGGGCGGAGTGCCATGATGCTTCCAAAGCGTCAGATTGGGGAAGTCCAGCGCACCCATTGTTCCCATTATTCTCCAAGCATTCTGTGAAGTAGGAGGAAATGCGGCATTCTCTCCGGTAGCCAATTCCCAGCTCCATGGAGAGGGGGTCTGATCAGATAACAAAAAGGTACCCAAAGCGCCATTTTCAAACCGCATTATCATTGCGGCGGCATCCTCTTTTTCAAAACCCTGAACTGAATGAGCGGTCTCCGCTGAAATGCTATGGATATCCCCGCAGATGTAACGCAGCAAATCGATTTCATGAACCAGATTCGTCAGTATGGGGCCTGCTCGCCATTGTTTTCGCCAATCAGGATCGTAGTAACTGTCGTGCTTCCTCATATTCCACTGGCCGGTGACGCAAACCAGTTGGCCTATCTCCCCCTGCTGCACTATCTCTCTAGCGCGCGTGGTTAATTCGTAATAGCGGCGTTGATGACCAACTAAAACATGACACTGATTCTCTCGCGCCACATCGATGATCTGCTTCGCTTCCTCCAGGGTACCTACCATAGGTTTTTCCACCAACACATGTCGTCCAGCGAGGAGAGATTCAATGGTGGCTGAGGCGTGGTGTTCGGTGGGTGTAGCAACAATCATTCCATCCAGTTGAAGAGAGTGAATCATTGATTTTGCGGTGGAATAAAACGGTATCGAGTATCGTTCAGCGACTTCTTCCGCGGTAGCGGAAATATCTGCAACTCCCGCCACGGTAATATCCGGACGCGCCTCAATAGCACGGAGATGACGTTGACCTATGACCCCAGCGCCGATTAAACCGAGCCTTATTGGCGACATGTACGCATTGATTTTTTTTCCATCCTGAATTTTACCCATAGTAAACCCACGGGAACACTTCGGATTAACTTAAGACTCTACTTCTTTCTTCAAACAAGTCAAAAATTCTTCAAATACCGGTTGGAGATCGGGTATCAACTTTTTAAACAGTGGTCGTAATGGTCCGGTAAACTGCTCGTGCACAGTCACTTCTGTGAATGCCCCCTCTCCCGGCGTCAGTTGAAAGGTTCGCACACCGCTAAATAATCCTAATGGCAAACCACCCTTCCAAACCATTTGCGTTGGTGGGGAAAACTCCAGCACTCTAACTTTAAATGCACGCTCTGGACTAAGACGCGAGTAGACTTCAAGCTTCGCATTCAATTCCATGTCACCGATCAAATCATCGATTGTGGTATCCCATTCAGTCCATCCTGGCGCATCGGTTAACACACGCCAGATATCGTCAGCAAAGGCTTCTATACCGATTGATGCTTCAAATTTCATTCTCTCCTCAAAAAAATAACGGACACAGCGTGACTGGGGAACCTTCGAACGACCCCACACTCAATTGTACATTCGTCAGGACGACTACATTTTTTCGGTTACTCTAAACATAATCATAATTCTAATTTTTCTCTGGTCAATACACACTATGTCACAGCTATTCTCTCCCTATAGGCTTTGCGGAATAGAATTTAAAAACCGCATCGCTGTATCACCGATGAGCCAGTATCGCGCTCTGAACGGATTCGCAAATTCCTGGCATCTAGCGCATCTGGGTCGCTTTGCAATGGGGGGCACTGCGCTAGTTTTTACAGAAGCTACGGCGGTTACAGAGGATGGTAGACGCACCCACGGTGATTTAGGAATTTGGCTGGATGAGCAAGCAAAGGCTTTGATTCCTGTCGCGGAATTTATCACCAGCCAAAAAGCAGTACCGGGCATCCAACTGGCGCACGCCGGACGAAAGGCGTCTGAGCGTAGACCCTGGCATGGTGAAACCCCCGTCGATTTGGAGGATGAAGCTCAACGCAATGAAGCACCCTGGGAAGCGGCCGCTCCCTCTGCCATCCCTTATGCGGAGAGTTGGCCAACACCGAGAGAAATGTCTTCTGACGAGATCAATGCGACGATTCTTGCCTTCGGCCAGGCAGCAAGACGATCTATAGAGGCTGGATTCAAAATTATCGAAGTCTATGCTGCACATGGATTTTTAATCCATCAATTCTTGTCGCCTATTGCCAATCACAGATCAGATGAATGGGGAGGAAGTGAAAGTAATCGCCGGCGTTTTGCCATCGCTGTGGCGGAGGAAATCCGTAAATCGATTCCGGAGAGCGTGCCTTTGTCATTTCGCCTTTCTGCGACGGACTGGCTTGAAGAAGGCATTGAAGTAGAACAATCCGTTGCCACTGCTAAAGCACTCAAAGATGTCGGCGTCGACATGATTGACTGCTCAACGGGAGGTATTGGCGGTAAGGAGAGGCCGCGAAGAATGGTGATCGAGGAAGGGTTTCAAATACCTTACTCCGCGCGAATCAGAAAAGAAGCAGAAATGGCAACGATGGGGGTAGGATTCCTTTGGGATGCAAAACGCTGCGAAGAGATCATTGCAAATGGGTCAGCTGACATGATCGCACTTGCCCGGGAATTACTGGATGACCCGAACTGGGCATTTCACGCCGCAAAGACGCTGGGAGTGGACCAAAATTACGAGATGTGGCCGCCTGAAAGCGGTTGGTGGCTGATGAAAAGAGATCGCTTATTGAATAAACTTGGCATTCGAAGTTGAACCCAATGCAACCATCAAGATCCTTCGTGGTCGATTGAATGATGAATGGTCGAGGAAAAAGAATTTATTATCGCCGAGACAATGGCAAAGCGATCACGAGCGAGGATATCTATCATATGGTAATGCTGCAAACTTATCAGCGTGTGCCAGTGCATAGAATCGCCAAAAAGTTTGCGATTAAGACCATCGAAGCACGTACCCTGATTGGTCGTCGCGCCTGTGGTAGCTGTTGCGGTTAATTCTTTACTATTACCGGAAAATTACTCGGTACTGAACTTCATAAAGTCTTCGACCGGTTCCTTGATAGGTGGTGGCAGCGTTTCCTCCACCTTCAGCTCATTTTTCTCTTCTTCCTTTTCCTGTTCTTGAATTGTCAGCGTCGGAGTGATTTTGTCCTGTACACCTGTAGACTGAGCAATACGCACCTTCAAATTATTGGCCGAATCAGCGTTTTTCAGCGCCTGCTTAATCGATATAGTGCCCGCCTGGTACATCTCATATAACGCTGAATCAAAACTTTGCATTGGGTGTGCATTTCTCGCCTCAATGACCTCTTTGATTTCATCGACTCGGCCGTCCTTGATTAAATCTCGAACGCGCGGAGACCCAAGAAGCACCTCTACTGCAGCCGCCCGCTTGCCATCCTCGGTTGGAATCAACCGTTGAGAGATGATCCCCCGCATATTCAGAGACAAATCCATGAATAACTGTTTGTGCCGGTCTTCAGGAAAGAAGTTAATAATCCGATCCAGTGCCTGATTCGCATTGTTAGCATGCAAAGTGGATAAACACAGATGTCCGGTTTCAGCGAAAGCCAATGCATGTTCCATGGTTTCCCGGTTTCTGATTTCACCAATTAATATGACATCTGGTGCCTGGCGCAGTGTATTTTCAAGTGCATCAGAGTAACAATCAGTGTCGACACCGATTTCTCTCTGATTGACGATGCTCTCTTTGTGGGAGTGCACGTATTCGATTGGATCTTCGATCGTGATGATATGGCCTGCGCTATTGCGATTTCGATGATCGATCAACGAGGCCAAAGACGTGGATTTCCCCGACCCAGTTCCACCAACAAACAGTATCAAACCGCGTTTCTCCATAACCAGATCTGGCAGAACCGCAGGTAATCCTAGAGACTGGTAATCAGGAATCACTGTTTTGATCACCCGAATGACCATTGACACTTCATTCTGCTGCTTAAATATATTGACCCTAAAACGACCGCTATTATCATCGGCAATCGCCAGATTCATCTCCGGCTTGCGTTCGAATGCGGCACTTTGGTCGTCATCCATGATCTCTTCTGCCATTTCCTTGACCATGCCTGGTTCAAGAATGGTTTTTCCGATTTTTCGCATTTTTCCTTGCACTCGCATGCACGGGTGAGCGCCCGTTGAGAGATAGAGATCGGATGCATCGCGACTAGCGATTAACTTCAGATATGGTGCAATTTTCATGAAACCCGGCTCCTGGATTGGGTTAACGGTTATTTCGCGCCATCCAATGGAATACCGTTTTTGTCGATTTATTCCAAACTCCACCTCCCCGAATAGTAATAATTTTACAGGTGCGGTGGGTCTGTCCCCCTGGGAGCGCCCTTCAGTGCCTGACTATATGCGAATTTCGCCGTAAATTGAATTGCTCAGGCAGGTAAAGGATAGGCTGTTGGCCCTGAATCTGAACTGAATCTCACCACTGATCCGTCCCGGAAATAGTGAATTCATACACACAGTCGTATTCTATTATCCAGGTATCGAGTCGCAATTAAATATCCTCCTACCGAGGGTAATCCTATAAACACCCAACTTCCACAAAATAAGATGTATGCCCTCTTTCCGTAATGTGAAACTGACGTTCCAGAGACAAATAGCGACCCCAGACAGCGTATAATCAACGGTAGCAATATTTGTTCGGAAAACCAAAAATCGGGGAGTCAGGGTGGCGGAGCGTCTTATCTACGAGAGCAGTAACTCGCAGATATATCTTTTGGATGAAAGCGAGTGGGACGTACCTGTTATTCGTAAAACACTGAACAGTGAGTATCCGCCGCCATCTGAAACTGATCGGTTTTACAATGAATTCGAAATCGTCTCAGGTCTCGACCTGCCACACAGCAGAAAGGCTTTTAAACGGTCGAGACACAAGCGGAAGCCCGCCCTTTTTCTCGAGTATATTGATGCACTGACCTTGTCAGAATCCGTTCGCGGTAAACAAAACGATATTGCCTGCTTCTTACGTCTCTCAATTTCCATCGCCAAAGCGCTGGGCGACATTCATCAGCACAATATTATCCATAAAGACGTTAGCGCCCAAAATATTCTCGTTGGTACCCACGACCAGAATATCACCATTATCGACTTTGGTATTTCGTCCAAAATCAACCTAAAACGGCCACATCTTGGCAACCCGGAGCGTCTGGAAGGAAATCTCGGGTATATCTCCCCAGAACAAACTGGTCGCGTGAATCGGGTGGTGGACTATCGCAGCGACCTGTATTCGATGGGTGTGGTGTTTTACGAGATGCTCACCGGAAGCCTGCCATTTTCTGGAAAAGACGCGATGGAAATGGTGCACGCCCATATCGCCCAGGAACCACCCAGTGCAACCGAACTAAATGAGACCGTCCCCCTGCAGATTTCTCGCATCATCAAGCTGCTTTTGGAGAAAAATGCGGAGGACAGATATCAATCTGCTTACGGCGTCGCGCATGATCTTGAACGCTGCCTTCATTATCTGGAACAAAATAAGGTAATCCCCGAGTTCATTCTTGGTGAGTCAGATTATTCTGGGCGTTTTCAAATCCCACAAAAGCTGTATGGCCGTCAGACCGAAGCCAATACCCTCCTCGACGCATTTGCCAAGGCGAGTCAGGGGGCTTTGAAGACCATCATGGTCGCCGGATACTCCGGTACAGGGAAATCTGCTCTAGTGCATGAGATCCATAAACCGATCACACAAAAACGTGGTCATTTTATTGAAGGCAAGTTTGATCAATTTCAGCGCGGAGTGCCCTATTTCGCGATTTTGCAGGCGTTTCAGGACTATGTAAGTCTGCTTCTCACCGAGAACAAAGATAGTCTGGCAAAACTCAGCGAAACCATTCAAAACGCAGTGGGTGCGGAAGGTAAGGTGCTCACCGATGTGATTCCAAACTTGGTTCACATTATTGGAGATCAGCCAGCGGTGCCCGCTGTGGGAGGGTCTGAAGCACAAAACCGTTTTAACTATGTGTTCACCAAATTTGTTCAGGCGATCTCAAACCGTGAGCACCCCATCGCCCTCTTTATCGATGACCTCCAATGGGCAGATGCAGCCTCACTGAGCTTACTGAAGGTGCTCATGAGTGACTCAAAAAACAAATACCTGCTTTGTATCGGTGCCTATCGCGACAATGAGGTCAGCAATGCTCACCCGACCATCATTGCGCTTAACGAAATGGCCGACCTCGGCGCAGATATTGAAACCATTGAAATAGGTAACTTATCACGGCAGGATGTTAACAGTCTGGTCGCTGAATCTTTATCGGTTGAAGAAGCCGATTGCATCGAATTGACCAACCTCGTCTATCACAAAACGAGTGGGAATGCTTTTTTCGTCACCCAGTTTCTCAAATCGTTGTATGAAGAAGGGCTCTTAACCTTTGACTTTCAAAAGAAAATTTGGGAGTGGGATTTAGAAGAAATTAAACAACTCAATATCACAGACAATGTGGTGGAGTTGATGGCAAAGAAAATAAAAAAGCTGCCCTTGGAGACACAGGAGGTGATGAAGCTGGCTGCGTGTATCGGCAACAGTTTTGACCTGGATATTCTTTCAGTTATTCACAAAAAAAACAGCGGTCAAGTTAAACAAGACTTACAACCAGGTATGGGAGAAGGATTGATTATCCCAACCACTGAAAATTATAAGTTTGCACACGACCGTATTCAGCAAGCTGTCTATTCCCTTATTCCGGAGGAAGAGAAGAGCAAGGTGCATCTGGACATCGGAAAACTCCTTTGGAAGGACGCCGATGAACGTCAGCGACAAGAAAGGTTGTTTGACATTGTCAATCAATGGAACAAAGGAAGTGAAATCATTTCAGGTCGCGGTGATCTGGATCTCCTTGCAAACCTCAATTTACAAGCTGGTGCGAAAGCACGAGAAGCTTCCGCGTTCAGGCCCGCCTATACGTACTTGGAAACAGGCATTGCCCTCCTTCCCGATAATCACTGGAAAAGTCATTACGAATTAAGTCGCGACCTCCACACGCAGGCAGCAGAAACTGCCTATCTCAATGGCGATTTTCAGCAAATGGAAAACCACATCGAGGAGGTACTAAACCACGCGCGGGAACTGCAAGAAAAAGTAAAACCGTATGAAATTCGTATCCTTGCCTACAAAGCACAGAACAAACTGATCGATGCGATTCACACCGGTTTGGATGTCCTTGGGCAACTGGGAGAGCGTTTTCCCAGAAAAGCCACCATGGCCCATGTAATGACCGATCTGGTGAAAACCAAAGGCAGACTGCGAGGTAAAAACGTTGAACACCTAGCCAATCTGCCCGATATGTCAAACCAGGAAAAAATAGCCGCAATGCGCATTATTGCTGGTATTTGTTCCTGCGCTTACTGGGCTACACCTGCGCTGTTTCCACTGCTGGTATTCCGGATGTGCAACCTTTCTCTAAAACATGGAAATACGGCCCTCTCTGCATTCGGTTTCTCAACCTACGGCGTAATTATGTGCGGGGTTTTGGGCGACATGAAAAATGGATATGCATACGGCAAACTCGGACTCATACTGTTGGAGAAATATGATGCTCGCGAATGGCTTGCCCAAATCTATACACCGATCTATGCGCTAATCAACAACTGGAACGAACATACGGAAAACACGCTGCAACCACTGCAAGAGTCCTATCACATTGGCCTGGAAACCGGCGCCGTGGAATTCGCCTGTATCAATGCTAATCTGTACTGCATCGCCGCGTATTTGACCGGGCGCCAGCTGGATAAAATCGAATCCGAAACACAGGCTTATAGTGAAAGCTTTAGTCAATATAAGCAGGAAACCAATAACAACTATAACGAAGTATTTCGCCAGGGAATGCTTAACTTCATGGGTCGCTCGGAAAATCCGCTGGTTCTAACTGGCGAGGCTTATGATGAAGATAAAATGATGCGGCAAAATCTGGACAGGAATGACCAGACTGGCAAGTTCTTCATCCACTTTAATAAACTGATTCTTTGTTACTATTTCCAAGACAACGAGCACGCCCTTCACCACGCAGAGGAATCTAGAAAACTGCTGGAAGCAGTTCTCGCGAAATCAGAAATACCCAATCATCATTTCTACGAATCGCTAGCGATTCTGACAGCGTATGAATCCGCATCAGCGACACAGAAGGTTAAGATGATGCGACGGGTGAAGTCCAATATGCGAAAAATGAAAAAATGGGCGAAGGATGCACCGGAAAATTATCTGCATAAATATCAGCTGATGAACGCTGAGCGTTTGCGGGCTATCGGACAACGTGATCTGGCACGGGCAGAGTTTGATCGAGCGATCGAAGGGGCAACGAATCAGCGTTATATCCACGAAGAAGCGCTCGGGTATGAGCTTGCTGGCCGATTGTATCTGCAGGATAAATCGGAAGCCCTTGCGGAATATCATCTTAAGGAAGCTTACAACGCTTACCGTCAATGGGGCGCGGAAGCAAAACTTCGTCATCTCGAGCAGCGCTATCCTGCCTATATTTCGCGGAATCTGGAGGGAGAAACCCGGTTTGGCACTCGCACGACGGTTAAGGGTTTGTCGGCAACATCCAACCGCAGCATGCTCGATCTTACGACCGTACTCAAAGCGTCTACAGCCATTTCTAGTGAGATTGTGCTCAAGAGTTTATTAGGCAAACTGATGAAGATCGTCGTTGAAAATGCTGGTGCACAACACGGCTTCCTGATTCTGGAAAAACAGAGCAAATTACTCATTCAAGCCAGATATGATGTCGATCAGGAGAGAATGCAGGTATTGCAGGGAATCGAAGCACTCGACAGTTCACTCATGGCGGTACACGTCATTCAATATGTCCACCATACCAGCGACAGCGTTGTGATCAACGATGCACAAAACGACGAACGATATGCGCAGGACCCGTATATTATTGAGCACCAGCCAAAATCCATTCTCGGCTTACCGATCATTAATCAAGGAAAGTTTATTGGCATCCTTTATCTCGAAAACAATATCACGACCGGTGCTTTCACCCAAAGCCGAATTGAATTGCTGGCTTTGCTTTCCGGACAGATTGCAGTATCCATTGATAACGCGATGCTTTATGAAAACCTGGAACAGAAAGTCGAAGAACGTACCGCAGAGCTTATAAGGGAAAAGCGTAAATCTGACGAACTGCTGCTGAATATCCTACCTTCCGAAACCGCCGAGGAGCTGAAGCAATTCGGTAAGGCCGCCCCCAGAAGTTATGACAGCGTGACGGTGATGTTCACTGACTTTAAGGACTTCACCAATATCTCTGAGCAACTTACTGCAGAGCAGCTGGTAGACGAAATTGACACTTGCTTTGGTGCTTTTGATAATATTATGGAAAAGTTTGGTTTGGAAAAAATCAAGACTATTGGGGATTCATACATGTGTGTCGGGGGACTACCTGCTGAAACATCTAGCCATGCCATCGACGCTGTCAGTGCAGCAATCGATATTCAAGATTGGATGTCTTATCACAAACAAAAACTGGAAAAATTGGGGCGTCCTATTTTCGATATACGAATTGGTTTGCATAGCGGTCCGCTCGTAGCTGGCGTAGTTGGAAACCGCAAGTTCGCCTATGACATCTGGGGTGAAACAGTGAACACCGCCGCACGAATGGAATCCGGAAGCGAAGCAGGCAGTATCAATATTTCGGAAACGACTTACTCACTGGTGAAAGATAAATTCGAATGTGAGTACAGAGGTAAGCTGCCTGCAAAGAATATGCGTGATGTCGATATGTATTTTGTAACAGGAGTGAAAAATTGAATAAGCCCTACCAACCTCCGAGAGAAGAAAGAGACCCAATCGAAGAGGTATTCAAGGAATGTGAGGAATGCACTCGAATTGTCTATAACGATCAAGGGTTTTTCGCACCGAAGTTGCGTAATCTGAATTACCTATCGATTGGTCGATCGCGAATGGCCTCAAATCCGTTCACTATCGCGCTGGAATTACTTTATCGGTTTTATATTTTTATTCGCAATGTCGTAACATCGATCTGGCAAACCGTTGCACCCAAAAATATGGATGCCCCAGTCGCAGAAGGGATCGTGGACAGCCACCTTATTGGGCAACTGGTATTTGCCGGTAAGGAAGATGAAAATAGCCCCATACACCATATGAAGGTCGTATTCTGGGCGAGGACATGGCTGTTCCAATGGGTCAAACTCGCGGAAGGTGTGACAGATCGCGATGGAACCTTCAAACTCGCCTTCAGCCTGAGACGAGCGCGAGGCTGGTTTATTTTTAGCCGTCGCTTTGAAACATATCAAACCAATTACCGTTACTCCGAAAATGGGGTAAAGCGTTATCACTACGATCTGTTCCATACTCAGTCTGTACCCGGATCAGATCTAGTGGGCATGACCTATAATCTTCGAACCATCCGACTGTTCTTTTGGGAATACGATACTACGACGACGGTTCCTCGAGTTGTTATCAAAAACCATGACAAGGATGCCCCGCAATATTACGCCCAGGGGAGAACAGATGCGATTAATCAGCAAGTTATTCCCGTTGAGCTTACCAAGCTCAAACATATAGAACAAATTGCGACAGATCCCTCCAGTCTCACTATCCAGAAAATCCAGGACGATTACCCCACCAACCTCACCGCCTGCATGGAAAAAAAGAGCCCGGGAATAACACGCGGGGATGAGTGGTTTGGTCTGCGTATGATGAACGGAATGAATGCCGCCACGTTTGTGCAAGACCCCAAGAACCCTTCACACTATTGGACCAAGCTGTACGGGGCTTGTAATTACGACATTAATGATGAATACGCGTTTCCTACGGTTGAAATAAAATTCGAGCTCGATGATCGTGGGATCATGATGCCAAAGGACATGTATTTGACCGGCCCACTCACTGCCTACGAATCCGACCCGTGGAAGCGCGAAAAAGTAACATGGGAGGACGGTGAGAAATGGCTACAGGCGAAGCGGGTAGCGAGAGTAACCGGAGCGCTCTCTGCCGAACTGGATGATCACTTTACCAGCACTCACCTGGTCACGGAACAATACGCCATCGCTGGATATCGGAACCTTCGACTTAGTCCAATTGCCGCATTGTTGTTTCCACATTTAAAGGAAGTTGTTCTGGTGAACCACTCTGCCAATAGCATTTTGGTCGGCCCTGCAGATCCGCCTGCTCCGTTGTCTCCTATAAGAGATGGTGGCATTATTCTGTGGATAGAGGATCAGATCGCTGCTTTTTTTAACAAAATCGCATTTGAAACTGGAAGTTATATTCCGCTGGCAACCGCAATAACGCATGAAGGTATCAACCAACGTACCCGGGATTTATTGGGGGTACAGGATTGGAAAGGATGGCAGCCAATGGAGCCACTTTCCAGTCGACATAAATTCCCGCGTGCACAAAGAACGTTTTGGAATATGCTTGGTGAGTATCTCGACGCTTTCTTTGAAGAGAATCTGGAACAGATCAAGGAACATTGGTATGAAGTCTACTGTTTCTCCCAGGACTTGGTAAAACATTCGGTACCGGTCTACCTTTCTGATACGGATCTTGCGTCGCTACCGCAAAAAGACAGAGAACTGGCAGAACAGCGACTGCAGTGGTATCAGCATCGCTACAGCTTGAGTCTTAATATCGATAGAGACACGGTGGATGGAGAGCTAAAAGTCCTTTCTCCTATCACCCATAGCAAAGAGTTTAATCCAGAAGACCTCGACAACCTGAAGGAAGCCTGCCGGCATATCATCATGATTGCCACTTTTATGCACTCTTTTGTGAACGAGCATCAGTATGATGACATCGGTGAGGTTCTGTACAGCTCACTTGGTTTGCGTTTTGGCGATGGGCCAGATGGCATTATGGCGCCAGAGTCAGATACCCGTATCTCCCCTGATCTGACCCGGTCTACCCAGATGATGTGGTTCAGCAATCTGCTTTCCAGAACTGAATATGGGTTTATCGAACGAAATGAAGAAGGTGACATCAACCCCCTTCTGATCAAAATGTTAAACGAGAGAAAGGAAGAAATCGAAAAAAACGGCATGCTAATCGCAAATATTGAATCGCGCACCAACATTTAAAGGTCATCGATATGGATAGCTATCAAGAATCGAAGTCACACGACGTTTGGTCAACCATTGGGCGTTGGATTGACAAATTTATTTTGTGGGCCCTGGCGAAGTTTTTTGGACTTGCTCTCGCGATATTAATGGGGCTTAAAACCCGCCAGCGTATGTCGCATAACAATGGTATCGCTGCAAGAGGCTCGCTGCGTATTGTCGATCAACCACAATTTCCTGAACATGATTTCTTTGCAGCTGGTAGAGAATTTCCCGCAACAATAAGGCATGCGACTGCGACATTTTATGACGACGCGATGAATGGAATACGTAGTATGTCTATCAAGTTTTCTCACGATTATTTCGAAAGTCCATTTGATCTCGAGATGAATACGGGGGAAGTTAGTTTGTTTTGGTCCGCTGCCAGTTTTATGCAGTTTGCCCGACTGCGCAGGGAAAAATACGGTGTAGAGTACCGTGACTACTATCGCAAGTATCCCGAAGGTCTTCAGGGTGCCGAGGTATCTCTACGAAGAAACCCCACCTCATTCCATAATTTACGATTTTATTGCAAAACGCCCTTCCTGTTCGTCGGCAAGGATGGTGTGAAACGGTATGCCAAATATCGTTGCCGCCCGCTGAATAACGAGGAAGAAACAGGAATCATCACCGACCCATCGGCATGGGATACCTGTAATCAACGAATTTTGCCGCACGAAACGCGGGGGCGAAACTACCTAAAGGAAGAGTACGAAGAACGCGTGCAAAACAAGGAAGCCAACTACGTTCTACAAATACAAACCAGAGAAGCCGTGGAGAATGAAGACCCCGAGATTTTTAATAACATGGTTGTCTGGGATGAACAAGAATTTCCCTGGCTGGATTTGGCGGTGATTGAAATGGATACCCCTCTTGATTGGACAGACAGTAACCTCACATCCTTTTCTCTGAACAATATGCCGGAATCTCTTGGCGTACTCCCTGCGGAGTCAATCTACGACTATAACTCTGTCAACTA
The DNA here is from genome assembly GCA_019633985.1 of Acidiferrobacterales bacterium. GTDB lineage: Bacteria > Pseudomonadota > Gammaproteobacteria > Arenicellales > Poriferihabitantaceae > VYFG01. The sequence goes on from JAHQWE010000060.1 coordinate 29,253, forward strand.
TATGCGCTCTCATTCCGAGATTGCCAGAAAAGCGCGTATTTTTGCTTACAAGTTATTTGGTGGGCCAGAAGAGATTCCTAATAATGATGACAGGAACTCGTCTACCATTGTGTAGGTGAATTATTCCCTTTTCATCAACTCGATCAATTTGATCGAGTTGATCAGCTCGGTGAGCTGGGTCACCGCATTAACCAGATGTCTCCAAGTTTATCTGCTCGAAGAGACAAGGTAGCTGGCCAGATTCCCAACCATTCCCAGAAATTCTGACCAGCTTTAGAGGTATACAGCTAGTTGTCGAGACCGGTAATCGCTTTAACTTCTAAAAATTCCTGCAATCCCCACAGTCCTTTTTCGCGACCGTTACCACTCTGCTTATAACCCCCAAAGGGGGTATCTGTGTCTCCAGTTTTATAGTTGATATGCACCTGTCCTGCTCTTAGCTTCCCAGCCACCCGAGTGGCGTTTTTCTGATTTTCCGAACACACGTAAGCGGCAAGGCCATACTCGCTGTCGTTGGCGATATCGATGGCATCGGCTTCGTCTTCGTATCCCATGATTGCCAGTACTGGACCAAAGATTTCCTCTCGGGCAATTTGCATCTCGCTGGTAACGTTAGCGAACACGGTGGGTTTGACGTAGTAACCACTCTCCAACCCGTCCGGTTTTCCTAAACCACCAACAACTAAGTTTGCCTTTTCATCAATACCCGATTGAATCAGTTTTTGGATCTTTTGGTATTGGGTGTCACTAATAACCGGACCAATTTCCACACCCTCGGATTCAGGATCACCTGGTACCACAGAATTTGCCGCTTTTTCAGCTGCCTCAATTGCAACCTGCATTTTGGAGTGAGGAACCAGCATACGTGTAGGTGCATTACAGGATTGACCACTATTATTCATCATGAAATGGACGCCTTTGTCGACCGCTGCTGCAATATCGGCATCTTCCAGAATGACATTCGCTGACTTTCCACCCAGTTCCTGACCAACCCGTTTCACTGAATCCGCCGCCGCTTTAGCCACTGCGATCCCGCCACGAGTTGAGCCGGTAAATGACATCATATCGATCCCAGGGTGGGCTGACATCGCTTCGCCTACTGTTACACCATAACCGTTTATCAGATTAAACACACCAGCAGGTACCCCTGCTTCATGCAGAATGTCGGCAAACACAATCGCGCTAATCGGCGCAATTTCACTCGGTTTCAGTATCATGGTACATCCAGCTGCAATTGCGGGACTCACTTTAGAAGCAATCTGGTTTATGGGCCAATTCCATGGGGTGATCATTCCGCAAACACCAATCGGTTCATGTCGAATAATCTTGCCATCCATTTCCCGCTCAAATTCGAAGGTGTTTAGCGATTTGATGGCACTCTTTAAATGATTGATTCCTGTCACGGATTGCGCGCCATGGGCAAGGTATCTGGGCGCCCCCATCTCAGACATAATTGCATCGCCAATCTCACCGATTCTTCTTTGATAAACATCGAGAATATTTTCGAGTAAATCAGTACGCTGTTGCACCGACCAATCAGAATAGTCGACGAAGGCGGTGCGAGCTGCCGCAACTGCCGCGTCTACATCGGCGTTGCTGCCAACACTGATTTGCGCAAATGGCTGCTCCGTGGCCGGGTTAACAATATCGAGTGTCTCTGGCTTTACGGGAGATACCCATTCACCGTTAATGTAAAAATCAGGATATGTTTTCATAAGATCGTTTCGCAAAATGAGAACCGGAATATAGCTGAATTGGGCAACTAAATACCCGTAAACCTCAGCTTTTTACTCCTACCTGGCCGCAATGCAACGCTGAGTCTCGGCACCGCTTAAAAAACTGCTCGTGGACAGGCTAGCAAAAAGCACTTTTCCCTATGTTTCTCAGCTGGCCACACCTCGCCGGCCACACCTCGCCGACCGCACCTCGCCGGCCGCACCTCGCCGGCCGCGCTTCACTAGTCACGGCATCTACGGTACCGGCAATCGGAACACACTAACGGGAAAGCAAGTCTTTTAAATTCGCAAACGGAGAATGGGTCGCCGTAGATGCAGATCGCTTGGAGTTCGGTGTCGAATCGCGCCCGGCTTCTAACTGGCGCTGATGTTCATTATCGTGGCAATAAACGCACAGTAGCTCCCAATTGCTGCCATCCTCCGGATTATCCTCATGATCATGGTTTCGATGGTGAACCGTCAGCTCATGCAGATTTTGCCGTTCAAATTCTCTCGCACAACGTCCGCAGATATGCGGATATAGTTTAAGTGCTTTTTCACGATACCCTCGATCTCTGGTTTCACGAGCCGTTCTGGCGCTGGCTACGACCTTATCGAGTTTGTTTGCCGTGTTATTCGCCATTACTTCAGTTTGGTACGTGGTTCTCAATCGACTCTGAAAAACTCAGGAAACCCCAGCGCTCGAGTCCCCTCGATCGTATTCCTGTGAAAGAAATATAACCACGCACTCCACAGTAGAAACACCGCCTCCAGCAGTGTGGATGGCCAACATATCGACTTTGCGCTCATCGTCTTGAAGTCATTTCAAGATTCACCAAATGACAAATCAAACAGCGAACCAAGTTGCGGCAGGCGGTCTTCAACGCCGGCCAATCTCAACCCATGCCATGCCATCGCGTGATTTGAAGACGTTAGCGGAATTCCGAGGCTCGCCTCCAATTGCGCACAAGCTTCGACTAGCCTGACAGAGGTACAGGATACAAACACAGCATCCACCTCTGCATGCAGGACGATTTCTCTTACACCACGTTCGATGGAGTCGGGCGTAATCCGAGAGACTATAGAATCTCTCTCTTCGTTAAACGAACCAAACACCGGCACAACATAACCGCGATCGGCGATATATTTCGCTACAATTCGATTCACATCGGCGCTATAAGGTGTCAGCACACCAATTCTTTTCGCCTTAAATGCCTCAAATGCGGCAAATGCCGCAGTGATCGGTGTCGTGCACGCAGCTTCAGGCTCCGCCTTTCGAATATGGTCAAAAACTCTCTCCTCGCCGATTGCCATGGAAGCAGAAGTACAACCATATGCAACAACATCTAAGGGGGTACCTGGCGTGATCACTTCTGTACATGCGGTAATTCGAGGCTCCATCGCTCTGAGCGTTTCAGGAGTTACCACATCCTCGTTCAAAATTCGACTTTGGTAGAGTGCCACTCCCGGCACATTCTGGAAGATCTGCCGCCACTCATGCTCAATCGTATAGTCTGTGGCTAGAACTATGAGACCAACCTTCGCTCGCTCCGCAATTCCATGATCTACTTCATAGGGCAGGTGCTCCAGCAACCTGGTTTCCCCGGCGTCGACAGTCGTTTCTATAGCAGGTCTACTCATTCTGGAATTATATCAGCACCAAGTATTCAGAGCGGCTCAGAAAAATATACAGAACTCTATTGATATTTTTACTCACCAGAAAGGTATCGAATAATGGCTTGATTAATGCTCTCAACAACCTTTAAGCGCGTATATTCTTCCGACAGCCTGGTTTCCTCTCGCGGATGGGCAATATTTCCAGCCTCAAGCACCACCACGGGTACTTTGATCGCGCGAAAGATATATAACCCGTGGGGCCGAACACGATTGTAAAGGCCGATTTCACGATCCTCTATTTTCATTCGAACGATATTGGCCAAATATTGATTGGGAATGAACCCAGACTCTGCCATCGTTTTTCCGAGTAGACGCGCGAATCGACGGCTCAATATCGCTTCTTCGCTGTCGGTGGAATAGTGGACGGAAAAACCCTGAATGGGATTCCACAATGCGCTGTCCACGCCTGCCGCGGTGGCTTTTTCGCGATCAATTCGCCTTGCAGCATCATGATGGATCTCCAGATACAGAGTTGGCAATCTGGTATTAGCAAGGCGAGACCTGGCCCTCAGTTCCACATTTTCTGTGGCAAACAACAAATGATAATTGACGCCCCGAATCTGATTTTTCGATTCAGAAAAGAGCGCGAGTAGTTCATCATTGAATTGATACTCATCCACCCCGCGATAGGACTTTGCACCGACCGTATTCGGCTTATTACGAGGATCGGCGACATGACCAGCGACGATCATAATCGTTGGCTCAGAAGAGAACGCAGAGCTCGAAGCAAAGACAATTATAAAAGGCAAAAAAATCCACGCTTTAAAATTGAAAATCTGCGTGTTCGCCATCATCCGCTGTCTTTCAAGATAACTCAATCAGATGAGTTGAAACCATAGCAATGGCAAAGGTTAATGTGACAACACTGAAAACAGTCGACATCAATATGCTCGCAGACGCTCTCTGGGGCGCAACACCATAATGCTGGGCGATGATATAAATATTGCCAGCGACCGGCATCGCCGCAGAGGCGATCATGACTGCTGCGTAGAATGGATCGATATCAAATAAAACTAGCGCAGTAAAACATACTGCCATAGGATGTAGCACCAGTTTGGCAAATGACAACCAAACAGCGACACTGACCCGCTCTGCAGAGCGCTCGACTAGCGACCCGCCTATTGCAAACAACGCGCAAGGCGTAGCTGCCGCCCCCAGAAGCAATAGAAATTGCGAGGTCACCCGGGGTGTCGGCAGGTCCAACACAGACCACGCTAAGCCGGCAACAATAGACATAATCATGGGGTTTTTTATCAATCCGGTGCCAATCGTTTTTAATACCCCTGGCGATAGTCTGCCGTCTTTACTTCCTGTAATGACAGCAACGATTAAACTACCAAAGAACACCAGATCAACAGTGAGTATTAAGAGCACTGGAGTCGCGGCTTTCTCTCCGAAAATTGAGATCAACATCGGGATAGCCAAAAAACCCATGTTGCCTATCACTGAACACTGCGCCTCAACAGACGCCTCCGCAACGCCACATTTTCTCATCCGCGCAACGAAGAACACCAGCAGATAAACATAGAGGCTGGCTGCTCCATAGGCAACGACAAACTCCAAATCGAATATTTCACTGATTGGAAGCTTGGAAGCGAACTCAAACAGCATCGCGGAAATTGCGAAATAAAACACAAATTGTGTCAGGTGAGCGATAGCTTGCGAAGTGACGAATCCGATTCGCACTGCGCCATAGCCTAAGGCGATTAGCGCAAAGAAAGGAACAACCTGTAAAAATATGGATAGCAATTCGACCTCAGTAGAATACTGTCAAGTGTTGAAGCCTGAATTGAAACATCCGCCTGCAATCGCTCTACCAATTTTAGGCTTAGACTGTGAACTATCCTTATCAAACCGATTGATTTCTGTCGAATCACATACTCGATGCTGAATGTCTGTGACTCCGCCGTTAACGTTTACCGATTCATATTCCACAAAAACAGCTCCCGCAATACGATTCGACTGTTTGATTGTGACCTCAGAGTCGTTTTGGAGTACAACATTATTCATCGCGGAAAAGTTTAAGTGATAAGCACACTTCCGATCTACCACTGGCCATGCACTTTTGCGATATCGGACTCTTAAATGCGTCCTGCGCGTTTTAGTTTGAGGTATTCGCTAGTCAGTATTTTCCCAAGGGCAGTAACCTCAGCACGCAAAGCTACCACACCCGAAGAATGCAGCCTTCTGAATAGCTGATCTTTGGCAAAGTCAAAAGCCACCTTACCGGCATATTCCCGCGCGCTAGCGTCGTCCAGAATTTGTATCTCTCCAACATCTTTCAAAAACGGTTCCTCGATCGTTACCAGCATAACAATATGTTTTTGCCGCAGCAGTTTTATGGTGTTCATTACATCCATATGATCATCTGCATGGACACAAGTGATTAAAACGACGAGTGATCTTTTAGGTCGCTTTTCGGCGAACTGATGCGCTAATTGTAAATAGTCCGTCGTCTCGACACTACTCTGAAGGTTATAGGTTTGATTGAGCAAACTGCGCATTCCTCCCTCCCCCTTCACCGGTGCAATCCAGCGTAACTCTCCTGCGAAGCTAACTAGTCCGACTGAATCGCCTTGCTTTAATGCAACAAACGATGTTAGCAACAAGGCGTTGACTGCGTGGTCGAAATAGCTGTAACCCTCTTCCATACCGCGCATTCGGTGACCACAATCCAGCATAAAAATTATGTTTTGATCTCGCTCGTCTTGATATTCTCGTGAAATAAGCTTCCCCATTCTGGCTGACGCTTTCCAGTCAACCTTGTTGGGGCTGTCACCGTAGACGAACTCCTTGAGTTGTCTAAAATCAATCCCTTCCCCCCGACGTTGCATCATATGTACACCCGACATTTGAATTTGATGCTCCAGTCCCAATTCGAGACCACCATTGAGACTGGCAAAGTTAGGATAAACCTGAACTTCGGTGGCAATACCTAAACGTTTCACCCGTTCCCATAACCCCCAGCGAGAGCTCGCTCTTACCCAGGAAGGTGTAAGGTGGAAATCACCCCGCTCTTTAGGCACAACCTGAAAGTCGTGGGCAAACATTTCCGCGGGTTTGGCGTTCACAGAAACAGTGGTTTGATCCAACTCAAAGCTATCGGGCAATCCATCGATCAAGGTAATTCGGCTCCGCCACGGCATCTGATTCGTCACTCTTACCTGATAGGTATTTCGAACTCCTTGTGCGAATCCGCCCATCACTTTTCTAACCACTTCTACCTGAAAGTTTCTGATCAGGGAAATCGCGTCAATTACGGCAGCCAATACTGCTATACCAGCACCAATGACTAGCACCAATGAAATGATACTGAGGAACTCGACCGTTTTTGCGCCCAAGCCGAATAATCGAGCTATCCATAGGGCTGCAAATAACCATAGCAGGTAGCTACCCCATCGCAACAGCTTGCAGGAAGGTCTCATGCACGTGGCGCATCAACAGTTTCAATAATTCCCTTTAAAACACCGTCAATGTCCATGCCCTGAATCTCAATTTCAGGAGCAAGTGCTACACGGTGTCTTAGAACAGAAATGCCAAGGTTCTTGACGTCTTCCGGTACCACCCAACTTGCACCCCGCATCAATGCGCTTGCTCGCGCGCACCGCAGTAAGGCAATACTGGCTCTGGGGCCCGCTCCGCGAAGTAGTGCCCGTGAATCTCTAGTCGCCCGGACGATTCTAACGGCATAGTCTAAAACTGAACGATCGAACGTAAGCGAAGCCGCAACGGATTGCAGTTGCTTTACCCCCGCACGATCTATTAGCGGCGCCTCACTTTTTCGACCCAGGTCATCTTCCATTGTTTGTGTCACTTTCTCAGTTAATAAAACTTCGTTATCGTGAGAAGGATAGTCAATTTTGATCTTCATCAGGAAGCGATCAAGTTCAGCTTCAGGGAGAGAATAAGTACCCTCTTGTTCGATTGGGTTTTGTGTTGCCAGAACCATAAAAGGATCCGGCGCTGGCAAAGATTCTCCATCAATAGTGACTTGACGCTCCTGCATTACTTCAAGCAATGCCGCCTGAGTTTTCGCAGGTGCACGGTTAATTTCGTCGGCTAGAAGCAAATTAGTAAACACCGGCCCTTTGCGTGTATGAAACTCCCCTTCCTTCATGTCATACAATGCATGTCCAGTGACATCTGCTGGCATCAGGTCCGGAGTAAACTGAATTCGTTGATAGAGACCATCAAAACTATTGGCAATCAGTTTTACTAACAATGTCTTACCTAGCCCGGGAACACCTTCGAGGAGTACGTGTCCATTTGACAAAAGCGCAATAATCACACTCTTGATGACATCCTCCTGCCCGATAAAGCGTCGGGAAACCCGATTCTGTAATTGGTCGAGCACTTGCTTCGCGTTTTCAATTGCGAAATTTTCACTGGGTTCTTCTGTTGAAGAAATTCTGTCATCGTTCATATTCGATTTCTGATTCGTTGTGCGATTTCAATTTGTTGCTGACACTGCTGCGCTGTTTCACAACCCGTATCCGAAAAAAGTAGTTGGACCTTTCCGATATCCAGTTTGCATGTCGTAGCAATAAGGTGAATCTGCTGCTCGGTTGAGGCGAGATAGAATGTCGGTATTCTCATCCGACATTTCTGCAGAATATCTTGTTTGAGTGGAAGAACGATGGCGTTGTATTCCGCATGCTTCCAGAGAAAATCTCCACGGGCTTGCAGATGCTCTAAGACGCTGCGGCGATGCATTACATTGGGATCACGAAATGGCACGACCCGTTTTGCCACATGCCAGATCCACAGCACAATCATCAGTAACCCCACAAGTACAAACTCATAACCCCTTTCCCAGATTTGACTAACTAAGGATGGCATCGAGCTACCGTACAAAATAGTAAATTGTTCGCCTGACTCCGATAGCGCCCAAACCAGATACGCATTGTCGAACAAGGCGATGTGGGATGAGCGCCAGATCACGGGGCTGGAAAGCAGACTGACGAGACCATCACCTATTTCGACTTGCGCAAATCGAATTCCTGCGTTGTCCTCAGCGTAATAGAAAGGCCGCGCATTGTTACTTTCTTCCCATTCAAACCCTAGTCTTCCCGGAAAATGCACATAAAAAGGGCTATCCGTGTCGGAGAACTCAAGACGGGTCTGATACTTCTTATCTAAACACCGGTCAGATTTTCCTTTCGGTTCAGCCCCCCCTTGATTGTTGGCGACTTGTTTCGCTTCTCTATTAAGTTGTTCGAGAACTTCGCTGACACTTTCACCGTTGCCTGACTCGCCTTCATGTTTTTGTCGATCTTTTGAGCTACCCAGATCCTTACAGCTGCGAAATCGAGGATAAGCGGCCGGGATATGGCTGACGTTGATCCCAAGAGTAGAAAACAGTCCCCTGGAGCTCTCTACGTCATCTTCTGATGCTGCCAGAATCAGATGCCCGCCCGCTTCGACCCAAATAAGCAAATCCCGGACACGCTCCTGACTCTTAATGACAGACGCGTTAGCGATGAAAAGGGTTTGGGAAGGATGTAAATGTTCCGTGACAGTAATTTCGATACTGCTCTCTGCTTCGCGACCTAATTTTTCGAGATACTGCTTTGCCGCCAGGTAAGGATTGCGGCGGGCCTCTTCGCTGTAGCCTATATCAATCGTTTCCTCGACACGCTCGTAAAGTTGGAAAAAAGAAAACACCAGCAATCCGAGCAGAAGTAGCGCTCCGAAACCGAGCAATCTTGTCGCTATCATGACAGCACCTGTTTCCACTGCTCACACAGTGTCGAAAAGCGATCTGGTGGAATATCAAGATGTCCGTAAGCTATTCTCTGCCAGGACTCGGTTAACAAAATAATAAAACCGGTAATTGGTGTCACTCCCAAATGTTCGACCTTTCTAACGCACTCCGACTCTGTGTCACTATCATGAAATGGACAATCATAGTCACGAATCAGTTTGGACAAACTTGCGCGATAGAGCAAAGCGATCGCGTCACGCTTGTTATCAGCTTCCCATAGTGCTTTCGCCTCACCAACAATATCTTGAGGTAACTGTTCCTCACGAACGTCAAGTCCAAATAAAACCTTGGGAATCTGTTTTTCCTTCGGTTTCTTCCGAAAAATGCCCAGTGTGCCAACCAGCTCCTTTCGGTATCGATAAATAAGATAAATGATCAGTGATGCAAAGACCGTCCAGAACAGGACCTCGACGACCACACCTAGTCCCGCAATGGCTTTAGAAATATGCTCGATCAATTTAACGAATGATATGAGCCATTCTGGTACTTCCTTATTCTCCTCCTCTTCTTCCTCGATATTTTTTCGCCGCCAATGCCTGATGGTTTCTTCCTGATGAAACGATTCTCCTTCCAGCACTTCCTCAGCAATATTCTTCGACTCCGATAAATCCAAACTGCTAGCTCGATATGGATGATCGTTTGCTATCGTAGCACCCGGCGCCAAAACTGCTATCGAGACACAAAAGAAGATCAATAGAGCGCTTACCAGCTGATGAACTGGCTTATTTCGAGACTTTGACTGATTGGCCAATTGTCGAAACTGTAACTCGATGTCCCACCCTTCAAGTTCTATTCTCCGGTTCAAATACAGCACAAACCCTGACATTGTGTAAAACGGCGCGAGCATCGCCATACTTAAACAAAACAAACTGTTACTGATTACACTCACCCAGGAAGACTCCGCCACGAACATCCCTGCCCAATTCAACGACACATGTTCGGGAAGCATTAAATAGAACAAGGCAAGTAATCCGTATACCAGGATATACTCAAGATGTAGTGTAAGTATCGTTAACCAAAAAGGTGCACTGGTGGCACTTTGATGCAGCACACGTTTACGATCAATGCGCACCTTCCCTCCAACTTGTTCGAGAGTCGTCATCGGCATATCGAAGGATCGAGTTGCACTCAACCTGCGGATTGATATCCACTGCCACCAGTCTTTTCGAACAATAGAAAATCCGCTGCGCCAGGTTTGCACAACGTTCACTGGTTCGCCCAGTATCAATCGACTACCCATGTGGAGGCTCAACTGATCCCAATACGGTTTTAGCCACCACACCACAAGTAAACTCACCCAAGGCAGATCGGGGAAAATGAATAACAACAAGCAATAAAGCAGCAAACTAGGAACCAGCCAAACCAGAAACAATGGCATCCACCAGTGACGGGCAAGAGTGCAACCGAGATCCACTGCAGACCATGGCTTTCTCGCTCGCAAAGGAATGCGAATCTGGTTAAGTTGCATTTTTTTCAGAGCCCGCAAAGAAGCAGTAGTAGAGGACAAAAATCCACAGAGCGATTCCCACGCTGTATTTGATCGTGTGATCGATACCCGTCTTTGACGACCAAAAAGCTTCTATAAAAGCGGCAAACACCAACATAATCGTGGTACCGTAAACGATCCAGGCAGCGTCTCTACCCGCCCTTCGTAACGCCATCTTTCTGCTCAAATGGCCAGGAGAAATAATCGCATACCCGATTTTAAAACCTGCTGCTCCGCTAAAAACGATTGCCATCAATTCAAACGCGCTGTGTCCAGATACAAAAGGATAAAAAGTGACACCGTACCCCAATTGCGTTAAGTGACCGGTAATCCCCCCGATATACAACCCGTTATAAATCATGACAAACAGGCTACCAATACCAAACAGCACGCCACCGGCGAAAGATTGAAAGCTGATTCCAATATTGTTTTTAATATAGAAACCAAACATCATCACATCTGTTGCGCTGTCTCTTTCTCTGCCAACAACATGCCTTCCTGGCTCGTACATGGATTCCACACCGCTTACCGTGCCCACCCCCATCAAGCTATATATCATTTCCCCATTCAGATAACAGGCTAGAGCCATAATAAAAAACGGGCCAAAGAAAGCCAGTGCCGCGAGGGCAACGAAACCAAGGTTTTGTCTCAGCGCAATGGGGAATCCAAACAGCAGAGAAGAAACCCAATGCTTCTTCGCGTTCGCACGCGCCCCATACAATCGATGATGCCCCGACACCACTAACTGATTCAATCTTCCGATAAGCTGATCACTATAGCCACGTGCCCTTGCCAGAGCGAGGTTATGGCACAACGCTTTGTATCGGTCGGGAAATTCACTTGGAGAAAATGGGCGTTCTTCGTCGGGCACCTCATTTTTACGGAATCGTTTGTAACGAGACACACGAAAGGTGAGAAACCGTTCGAACTCTGTCCATGTCTGCTGATATTCCTGCTCAAACGCGTTCTGCTTCACCCTTTCACCTTCAGGTCTTCGCCCCAAGCAACCATTTGCCGATTCCGTACAAATGTTGAATGTTTTCCTTGCCGGATTTATGCGTAACTTCCGTTAGGATATTGGCAAGCTCTTCCGAGCGATCACTTGTGAGCGTCTCACTACGTTGTACAAAATCCACGAGAGCACGGCGATCCTGCTGCGACAACTCGAAATCTGGAATACGTGCATTGACATCGGGTAATCCTGTGATTGCCTTCTGTTCTACCTGGTGTAGCACTACGGTGCCGGCGACCAAGTCACCCAGTCGCTGAAAGTTCCGGGAGAAAATCATGGAAGCGGCGCCAAACAAGTAGCCGATCGGTAGCATATCCACGGCGCGAAGCAAATTCCGTAACGCAGAAGTTCTCCAGGTGACAGGCGTGAGATC
>JAHQWE010000061.1 GCA_019633985.1 Acidiferrobacterales bacterium
CTGGCGCAAATCGTCCAGGTTAAACATTGCATCGGGAGCGCGTTTCGACACTCGAAAATCAACGGCATACACGCGGACATTTTTCTAACGCGATCAAGCGGGTATTTGATGTCGACACCGTTCTGCTGCGGAACTGTTGCCATTTTGGCAGCGTCTTGCGTGCAGAACGTAATCTGGCTAGCAGTATTCCAAACCTCATACTCGTTGATATTTCTTTTTACTTGTTCATCTCCACCAGCTTCCATGGCGTTTAACATTTCTAGGGGAATTTGGCGCTGATTGTCTCCCGTAGCCGCGGACTCTTCTTTCCCTGCCTTGTTAATATATTTGATTTTCATTGACGCAGTCTCGCTAAAATGTATGCGCTTACAGTTTAGATTGAATTTATGGCCTCGGTCAAACAAAAACAGAGTCTTAGCAAACAATCTCAGAAATATTTGCCAGCAGGTTTTTCTAGCAATTTGTATTAGCTAAAAAACTGTTAGAAAGCGCGGATGAGATTTAACTAGGTACCAAAATACGGCAAGGAAGCAGAAAAGAGCATTGACAATCCATCACCCGATGAAAGCGGCATGTCCTTGATGGATAGTCTTCTCTATACAGGTAGGAAATATGTTGTCGTGAGATCACTATCTGCTGAGAGAGTGTCTGAACTTAGCGATTAGATCTTTTCTTTATGGCATTGGAAGAAAAATATCGCGTTGATATTTTATTGGGCTCTCACTAGAACATATATGGAAAATCAATGTCGGGGCTAGGTCTTTCGCGTTCACTGCCTCAGACAACTAGACTACGCATTCACTGCAACTCGCAGAATCTTTTTTGGTTACTGTCTTCTTCTGCTTTTACCCTCGTGATCAGCACGTTCACTAACATACAGCCGTAACTGAATGTCTAGCCGGAAGCGGTCTCTCGACCTGGACCAAATTCCCTAACAGATGCTTGAGTGTTCTAAACTAAACATTCGCCTAATGCCGGACATCTTTTTTGCGCTTCGCTTCCGGTTGGCTAACTCACAATTCACTATCGTCTAACGAATTACCAAAACAGAGCAAGATGCATGGCGTACAACTTTGGCAGCTGTAGAGCCAAGGAAGTATTTCTGATGTTTAGGCTGGTGGGAAGCGACAATGATCAGATCAGCGCCATTTTCCTCGGCGACACCAAGAATTGTTTGATACGGAGGGCCAACGCGCACTTCAACGTCTACCTCGACGCTGGTGGACGCGGCGAGCGCTTTCAATTTTTCCAAAGAGTCTTGAACCGATTTATCCAGAGTGCCACGCGGTAGTTCAACCGCTGCCCAGCTTGGAATATTTTCGACCACATTCAGCAACACAATCTTAGAGTCGTTACTAGCGTGCGTAGATGCATGATCAACCAGCGAATCAATTTTCGCTACGTTACCTAAATCAACTGGAATAAGAATAGATTTGTACAAAGAGATTCCTCCTCTAAATAGTTAAGCGAAAATGACATTCATAATCAGGAGTTCGATTCCCGGTATCGTACCAGAGGTAACTACCTTGCCCGCGAATCCGCTAGGTCTTTTCTACCAAAATCATGTCAGCGGCCTTTTCCGCAATCATAATGGTCGGTGCATTAGTATTGCCGGACACTATTTCTGGCATGATCGACGCGTCGGCAATTCTTAGTCCTTCGATTCCATGAACGCGCAGTTGAGGATCAACCACCGCGGCATCGTCCGTTCCCATCTTACAGGTAGACGTGGGATGATAAATCGTCTGACTGTGGCGACGCGCCGCGTCGAGGAGTTCCTCGTCGCTTTGATATTCGCGCCCCGGCACGTATTCATCGATGACACAATGACGAAGAGCGGGTGCCTCGGCAATTCGACGTGCTACCTTGATACCGCCGACCGCCACTTCGCAATCTCGATCGTCAGATAAGTAGTTAGGGTAAATTTTCGGATAAGCCATCGGATCATTGGACTCGACCACTACTTCGCCACGGCTGAAAGGTCGCAGTTGACACACTGATGACGTAAATGCCGAAAACGGATGTACACCATCCCCGGGCTTGTCGGCCGAAAGCGGCTGCATATGGAACTGGATATCCGGACGCTCAACATTTTCACTGGAACGCGTAAATATCGCCACCTGACTTGCCGCGAGCGTCAGCGGACCCGTGCGCGTGAGCATATACTGCATGCCAACCTTCATACGTTTTAACGGGTTGTTTAATTCATCATTCAGTGTGTGCTTGTTGGTCTTGAATACCAGGCGTATCTGAAGATGATCCTGCAAATTTTTACCGACGCCGGGCAGAGCGTGGTGAGTTTCGATACCGGCCTGCTGCAGTGATGCTGGATCACCGACGCCGGAATTCTGCAAAATTTGCGGTGAATTAATGGCGCCAGCACTGAGAATGACCTCGGCACTCACATTGGCAGTGTCAGTTTTATCCCCACGTCGATAATTGACTCCCACAACACGCTTGCCATCGAAAACAAGACTGGTGACCTGGGCGCGGGTAACAACACTGAGATTGGTGCGGCCTTTAGCGGGACGAAGAAAACTTTTCGCGGTACTCCAACGAAATCCGTTATAGGCAGTTTGTTGAAAATAACCGACCCCTTCTTGTTTGTCACCATTATAGTCATCGTTCAGGGGTATACCTATTTCGGTTGCAGCTTGAACGAAATGTTCTGCAATCGGGCGTCGCAGTCGCAAGTCAGACACTTTTTGTGGCCCACCGGTGGCATGAAATGCATCGGCACCGCGCGAATTATCTTCTGATTTTTTAAAGTAGGGCAGTACGTCCTCAAAAGCCCACCCCGGATTGCCGAGCTCGGCCCAGCGATCATAGTCTTCAGGCTGTCCGCGCACGTAGAGCAAACCGTTCAGTGCGCTGGATCCGCCTAGAACCTTACCGCGCGGCCACTGCAACTGACGGTTGTGGATACCGGGATCGGGTTCTGTCATGTAACACCAGTCGAATGCTGGATTGTGCATGGTTTTGAAATAACCAACTGGGATATGCAGCCAAGGGCTGAAGTCCTTGCCACCGGCCTCGAGCAACAGCACTTTGTTCGCCGGATTCGCTGACAGCCGATTAGCGAGAACGCAGCCAGCAGATCCGGCGCCAACGACGATATAATCGAATTGATTCACGTGCACCCTATAGGTAGTATGTTTCGATTCAACGATACAATAAGTGCCGCTAAAATGGAACTATTATTCTTGTTTAAGGCTAATTAACGAATTATTACGTTAGCACTTCCGTAAACTCTACCTACCCTGTCCTCTCAGGTAAAATAAATATGGTTTAAACTCTGTTACTCATCGATAAAAAGCTGTAACATCGAGACCGGAAGTCTCATTTAAACTAATTTTATCGATTTCCAGCATTGAATATTGGGGTCGGATTACCGACCCTATAAGCTCCGGGGCGCTGCCTTCAACCTCGCGACGCAAAAAAACGAAGGCTTTCTTAACCAAGTAGGAGTAGATATGATCAAACTAAAATCTGTAGCTGCCGGTGCAGCGGCCTTAGCCCTCATGGCATCTTCTGCCGTGTCGGCTGAAAAGGTCTTACGTATCCAGTCGGTGCTTCCGACCTCAGCTGACGAAGTCGTTATGTTGAAGGAGTTCGGTAAAGACGTTGCCGCACTAACCGATGGCTCGTTAACCGTCGAAGTTTTACCGGCTGGCGCTGTTGTCGGTCCACGAGACATCATTGACGCGGTCGACGCGGGCCTGGTCGAAGGTGGTTTTGCCTGGACACACTACTGGGGTGGTAAGCACGTTGCCGCTAACTTGTTTGGTGCGCCTGTCGCGGGTGCTGGTGTAGGCCTCGATAACATTGCATTCCTGAGCTGGTTCCAGTATGGCGGTGGTAAAGAGCTGTATGACCGTTTGTGGGATGAAATGGGCGTAAACGTCAAAGGTTTCATGCTGCAACCAGTAGGTCCTGAAGCGCTTGGCTGGTTTCCAAAGCCAATCAAATCAATGGATGACTTCCGTAAACTACGCTTCCGTGCTCCTCCGGGTATGGTTGGCGCAGCATACGCTGAAGTTGGAGTTCCTGCAGTTGCTATGGGCGGCGGCGACATCCTGCCAGCACTTGAGAAAGGCACAATCGACGCAGCTGAGTGGTGTTGCCCGAAGCCTGACTCGGTGTTCGGTTTCCAGAAAGTGCTCAAGCACTACTACCTCCAGGGACTTCACCAGGTCACAGTAAACGCTGACATGTATGTGAATGGTGATTTCTACAAATCGTTAAGCCCGATTGAGCAGAAAGCACTGGAAGTTGCAGCTAACGCATCTCTGTCAAAGTCCTTGTCCTATCGAATCTATGAGAACGGTAAGGCACTGAAAGATCTCACAGATAACCATGGTGTTATTCTGGAAGATACGCCAGCAGATTACTTCACTGAGTACATGGCGGCTGCTAAGAAGTCTCTTGAAGCTGCTTCGGCGGAAAATGAGTTCTTCGCAGAAGTTTGGCAGTCTCAAAAAGACTTCGCCGATACCGTAGTACCATTCTGGTCAGGTGCTCAAACCTCGAACGCAAGTTTGGGTCGCGCACACGCAGATTCACTGAAGTAAAAAAATCTTCGATGCGGGGCCTTCATGGCCTCGCATCGAAGTGTCTATAAAGGGCATAAGCCCAATCTAAATAATGAGTGCCCAAAAAGGGCACAAGCATCATAGAGGAGAATGGACATGGCTGAAGAAGAGGTAAATCCGGAAGATCTCGAGATTGCGGACGAACTAATCGCGGAACGTCGTGCTGAGGCACCCGGGGAAACGCCAGAGGATATGACCTCCTGGCAGCGTCCTATTACGGCAGCCATTGATATACTTAATTACCGAGCAGGCCAGATTATTGCGCTGCTTATGGTGCCACTCATTGCGGTAGTGGTGCTCGAAGTCATTTCACGAAATGCATTTGCTATCTTGCAAAATGCAGGGTTCGAAGATCTTGCCCGAACTCTCGGACTTGGCCCCACTCTCTGGGTGTATGACACCAGTCGTATGATCGCTGGGGTCTTGTTTATGGCAGGTGCAGGTTATGGCCTGATGCGCGGGGTTCATATACGCGCTGACTTTCTATATCGAAATTGGTCGGCAAAGACACAAGCAACAGTGGACGCAACACTGTATCTCTTGTTCTTTATGCCTTCGATGATCTTCTTTACCGTTATCGCTTCGGAGTTCTGGTGGCTCGCCTATTCCCGAGGTGAAACCATGCAAGTCGATAGCGCCTGGGGACCACTATTGTGGCCAGCGCGCCTGGCGATGCCAATCGGTGGCGTGCTCTTGATGTTGCAGGGTATTCCGGAAATTTTCCGTGCATTTCATAAGATGGGTAAAGAGCGGGAACGCTGGTTTGTTCGAGCTTTGCCAATCTATCTGATCGGGCTGATATGGCTCAATCTGGCTGTGTTCGCACCGGACATCGTACCTGGCGGCGCAGCGTTTTCCGATCTGATGTCTGCGCGACCGAATCTAGACAAGGCTACCATTGGTCTGATCATGCTGGGTGCCATGCTATTCGTGATCTTTATTGGATTTCCCATTTCGTTCACGTTGATCTTCCTTGCCTTTGTTTTCGGCATTTGGGGTGCCAACTTTAAGTTGACCACGCTGCTGATGACACTGAACATCAATTCCACCATGTTGAATGATCAACTCATGGCGGTGCCGCTGTTTGTTCTCATGGGAATCGTAATGGAAGCAGCGGGTTTGATGGATCGACTGTTCGCATCTATTCAGATGATTATGTCGCGAGTCCGAGGCGCGCTATTCATTGCGGTACTGATCGTCTCTACAATTTTTGCAGCAGCAACAGGTATTGTAGGTGCTTCGGTGACCCTGCTGGGAATCATGGCAGGCGCGACTATGAGCCGTTCTGGCTACAATGTTCAGCTAGCAGCGGGAACCATCACCGCGGGTGGCACATTGGGTATATTGATCCCGCCGTCGATTATGCTGATCGTTATGGGCCCTGTGCTGGAAGTATCAACACTTGATCTCTTCCGTGCGGCCTTTATCCCCGGTGCCATGCTTGCATCCCTTTACCTGCTCTACACACTCGGGCGATGCTGGTTGAATCCAGATCTTGGCCCAATTCTGGCGGAAGAAGACCAACCCAAAACTTCTGCATTTTATGGTGCCGAAGTCGCGCTGATTTGTTTGGGCGTTTTGACCGTTTGCCGGGTTTTTGGTCTGGCGATGGGCGGCGCTTTTGGCGGTCTGATTCCTTTTGGCGGCTTGTTCGCGCTAATGGTTATAGGCGCCATTGCGTACGCTGCTTACCGCCGACTGAATGTACTCAGGATCGTGTTGCCGATCGCAGTTCTGTTCCACCTCTATATGATCGCAGTGAATATGGGCGAGGACGGTAGTCTACCGATCTGGTCAATTACCTTTGCTGCATTCACTGTGCTGCTTGCGTACCTTGGGAGACCAATTTATAGCGCCGCGGCTGAGAGCGAGTTCCGCTTTTCAGAGCTTTGGGATGAGTTCTTTGCAGGGTTGATGCCGCCAACGATCTTGATTTCGTTTGCTTTAGGATCCATTCTTCTTGGCATCGCAACACCCGCTGAAGCGGCGGCAATGGGTGCCTTTGGCGCTATTCTGCTATCGATCATTTACCGTAAATTCACCATTCCGAGTTTCTTTGACAGTTTGATCAAAGCGCTCGAAATCACGGTATTGATTATGTTCCTGGTCGCCGCATCCAATTTCTTCGGTGCTGAGTTTAGTGCGCTGGGTACACCGAAGATGATGACTGAGATTCTACTTGGTCTCGACATGTCGCCGTATCTGATCTTAATTCTGATCATGGCGCTGATCTTTCTTCTGGGGTGGCCGTTGGAATGGGTACCCATTGTATTGATCGTGGTACCCATCTTACTTCCGACAGTTGAGGCGTTGGATATCCATGGTTTAGATCGATACAACTTGATGGTCTGGTTTGGCATATTAGTGGCGGTAAATCTGCAGACAGCCTGGCTATCTCCACCGGTCGCTTTGTCAGCCTACTTCCTAAAGGGCGTTGTGCCAAATTGGGATCTCAAGGACATCTACCTAGGAATGATGCAGTTCATGTTGATTCAACTTGTTGGTCTTATCTTGCTGTTTATGTTTCCGCAGCTGGTGCTCTGGCTACCAAAAGTTATGTCAGGTGGATAACCTATGGCGCAACTTTTCGAACGCAGGTGTCTGGGACGCTAGTTTCTTTTCTTGGTAGAGGGTAGCGGCAGGTATGAAACGCGAACGCGGCTCCACAATCGATCGGGTACTGGATATTCTTGACACCGTTGCTGCATCGACGAAGCCGCTTAGCGCTACTGACATAAACGAGGTACTCAATCTGCCTAAGGCAACCGCGCATCGACTCTGCGCCAGACTCGAAGCGCGAGGATACCTACTCAAGAGAATCGATGGCAAAAGTTATCAGCCCGGCAATTGCCTTTTTGATGTCGCGGTCGGGGTCTTAGCTAACTCTCGATTCAGTGCCACTCGTCACGCTATCTTGACCGAATTATCAGAAAAGGTCGGGGAAACCTGCAATATTGCCTATCCGGATGGGCTTTACATGGCCTACTCGGATCGAGTTGAAACTAACGCGCCGTTGCGGCTGCAGTTTTCGATCGGAATGCGAGTTCCCCTTTACTGCACCGCGAGTGGAAAACTTTACTTAAGTACGCTGCCGAAATCACGACGTAAGGCGGTGGTTAATAAACTAAAGCTTGAGCGCCGTGCAAAAAACACGATAACCGATCCCGATATGTTGCTCGCCGAAATCGATAATATCGAGCGACAACAGTTCTCGATAGACAATCAGGAGTTGTACGACGACGTTATCGCGATTGCCGTACCGATTACGGACAAACAAAATCGGTTTTACAGCTCTCTGGCTATTCAGGCCCCAGTATCACGTATCTCCATCAATCATAGCGATCGCTATCTACCATTTTTGCTTGATGCCGCCAATGAATTAGCGAAGCTCGCTGAAGACGAGGAATAGGGGAAATTTAACCAAAGCCGCGTCTGATCTAGGAAGTGCGTCGTATGACTTCACTCACACAGAAATTGCCCCATGGGTTTTATTACACAATGTGAACGCGATAGTTCAAAATGGAAAGCTAGATACCCAAATATCGCAAGCAACGAGTATTCCATACTGATTAGTCTGACACTCCGAAAACATGAGATAGGACCGTAGAACAAACCAGCATCAGATTTTTTATCGCGAGCTTGATAATCTCGCCGCAAAAAACATATTCTACCTCTGCCCTTTTTGAATACTTCAAAGGACCAATCTCCAAGTTGACGATGGCACTACCGCTCGATAAAGTGGGATCTATCATCAGGATAAGCTTGCTATTTCCTCTTCACTCATAACCAACCACAGCAAACGCCATGAAAGCACTCGTATATACCGCAAACAAAGAAATGACTTATCGGGACGAACCTGCGCCAACGCCGACGAATGGTGATGCTTTGATCTCGATCCAGTCAGTTGGTATCTGCGGTTCTGATATACATGCTTACCTGGGTCACGATGAGCGCAGAGTGCCTCCCCTCATCCTTGGCCACGAGGCGGTAGGTACTGTCCTCGAAGGCAGCAATCCCGGGCAAAAAGTCGTACTAAATCCACTTATTTCATGTGGAGTCTGTGACTACTGCATCGACGGGCGACAGAACTTATGTGCCGAACGGGACCTGATCGGTATGTATCGCGCGGGAGCATTTGCAGAACAAATCGCGATTCCAGAGCGCAACCTGATTGCTGTACCCGACGACATGAGTAGCGCTCACGCGGCGTTAACCGAGCCTGGCGCAACCGGTTTACACGCCGTTCTACTTGCTGAAGACGCGATGAAAAGACCGATCAGTGAATCCAAAGCACTAGTGATTGGTGCTGGCTCTGTAGGCTTACTCACTGCTTTGATCTTGAAAGATAAAGGCGTTATGCAGATAGATATCGCCGAGACAAACCAGTTGCGAAGAGACACGGTGAACCAGTTCAGTGATTTGAAGACGATCGATCCTCTGGCCGAAAAATTGCCAGAGGCTCACTATGATCTGGTGTTTGATGCGGTAGGTGGTGAACATACCCGGAACAGTGCAGTCCAATCGGTGAAACCCGGCGGGGTTATCGTACATATCGGTTTGATGGACAACAACGGATCTGTTGATATGCGACGACTGACCCTGCAGGAAATTACGCTCATCGGCTGTTATACCTATTCACCGCTGGACTTGCAGGTCACCATGAACAAGCTGTACTCAGGCGCGCTCGGCAGTCTTGAATGGATTGAACAACGTCCTCTTGAGAGTGGCGCAGCTGCTTTCAGTGATTTACTTCAAGGTAAGTGTGCTGCACCCAAAGTTGTTCTTCAGGTGCAGTAGAAAAGATTAGACTGACGCCACAGCAGCAGCGAGAGAGATTTCCGCCATGACATCGAGAAACTTCGCGATTTCGTCTTCTGAATTGTAATGACACATAGAGACACGAATACACGTTTCCAGTTCTAACGGGGTAAGGATATTGCCTGAAAAGTAATCGTTCTTTCGCACATGGGTGCGAATGCCGTTGTGATTTAGTTCTGTAACCACTTCAGCCGAAGGCTTACCGTCTACCCAAATTGAGACCAACCCCTCTCGGGATGGATTGTCGGGCCCACCAATAATATGGACACCAGGAAGATCTCGTAGCCCAGTTTTGCCCTGCACTCCGTTGATCATGCCGTGCACCAGGAAAGCTTCCTGCTCGGCCATTGCATCACCTGCAGCAACCAGGCGGTCTCTGCGCGCTTCTGAATCAGTGAATTGGCTGCCCAACCAGTCGAGATAATTAACAACCTCTGAAAACGTCGCATAAGCGGAGGTATCCCGTGTTCCCAACTCCCAAAAATCCGCGGCGGTACCGTCAAGATGATCATGATCCAATACACTCATTCGTGGGGATAACCACGCCGCCCCGTAATTGTGCTTGGAGAACACTTTGTAACCTGACAACGCACAAGCGTCGATATCATAGTCCGCGATATCCATGGCACCGTGAGCGGCATGCTGAATACAATCGACCACAATATAACAATCTGGAGAAACTGCTCGTATCGCACTCACCACACCTTTAACATCTACAGCCATTCCACTCACAGGACTGGTTTGGATGATTGTCGCGACACGGGTGTCAGGAGTAACGACTTTGGCATAGTCCTCTGGTGTCACGCAGGTGGTGTTTTTATCGTGGGCGACTGATAGATATTGCTTACCCGCTATTCCAGACCAGCGCTTGGACGCACTTACTGTTGCCGGATGTTCAAGGGTACTTCCAACAACATTGCCCCCTTGTTTCGTTCCCAATACTGCAGCGCTGATCAATCGAAACAATAACTCTGTTCCGCTTTCGCCTACGAATACCATTCCCTCAGTCGCGCCAAAAAAAGTCATCAAATCCTGCTTTCCCAAACTGATCAATCGAACTAGTTCATGGGATGCTGGGTTGTCACGTCCTTGATTATCCGGAATTCCGGACAAATGCGTGTTGACTTCAACAACCGATTTAAGGGTCAATGAACCTCCGGCATTCTCAAAAAATGCCCTGGGGCCTTGATAGGGACAGCTATCTACATGAAGAAATTTATTGCGCACCTGATTCAGGAGATCTTGAGAGAACATATATGAAATTCGAAATTAGATAAATATGGGGTGATACAAAGCTGCGGAAACAGTCTTCATTCAAGTGGATGAACACTACTGGTTCAAGTTAAGGAGCGCAACAAATCAGACGAAATTTTCGGCTTGCAATAGACAATATCTGCAATGCGGGTGTTCATTGGCGCCCTCAAACACAGCTCTTAAGAGCTCTACCAGAAAGCGTGAACCTGCAGAATAGAATCAATCGATATCTTCCGATATGCGTGTCTCTGCAAAGCGCCTCGCGGCGCTCTTTGGTGTTCTCGGTATACTTTATGCATCACGCACGCAATTTTTCTCCAGCGGGATCAAACAGCGGTTTCTCTATCATCGTCGCTTTTGTATTCACTCCAAGAACCGCGACCTCAAAATCTTCGCCGGGTTCGGCAAATTCCAAATCGACATAACCGATCGCGACCGATGTTCCATAAGTAAAACTGTAAGACCCTGAAGTAACTCGGCCCGCATACTTTCCACCCTTGAAAATGGGCTCTCCCCCCCACGCGTCAGCGCCGTCTGCGCCGGGTTTGGTATCGATAGTGAAGTAACACATCAGCTGTCTCGGAGGTAGGTCCTTAATCTTCATATAGCCCTCCTTTCCATGAAATTTGGTTTTGTCATGCTTAACCAAAAATGCCATTCTCGACTCAGTGGGATACCATTCCGGAGAATACTCCCTGCTCCAGCTACCGTATCCTTTCTCGATACGCATCGAACCTAGGGCTCGGGAACCAATCGGTCGAATACCAAACTCTTCGCCAGCCGCAAAGATGGCTTGATAAAGCGTAAGCTGATTTTCTTCAGCAACATACATCTCGTATCCCAGGTCTCCTGTAAACGAAACTCGGATCAAGGTGACGTCATAACCAGCAAAATTGATCACACGATTTCTCATAAAACGCAGATCATCATTACCCATCGAAAGACCTGTCATTTTTTCCATCAACGCGCGGGCATTGGGGCCAGCGACGTTAAAGCCACACATTTCTTTAGTCACACTTCTAAACTGTACCCCTTCAGCAGGTAAATACTGATCAAAAAGGCGACAATGATAGTCCTCTGCGATTCCAGAACCGATCATAAACAGCTTATCGTCATCCAGTCGCGCTACAGTAAAATCTCCGGCCAAACCACCGCGTAGACTCAACAAGGGCGTTAAACAAGTTCGACCGTTTTCTTTGGGTACATGATTCGCAATAATTTCATCCAGCCAGGTACAAGCGTTGGACCCGGTGATCAGGTACTTTGCAAAGTTAGAGGTATCCACAACCCCCACCGAAGTACGCAGCGTATGCGCCTCCTGCCCCATAACGTCAAACCATCGAGGGCGCTCGAACGTAAATTCATCTTCTTGCTTCACGCCATCCGGTGCATACCAGTGCGGATGTTCGTAGCCAAATGAAAAACCAAATACCCCTCCCATTTCCTTTTGCATGTCATAAACCGGACGTTTGTTCAGCGGTCGGCCTGCTTCTCGTTCCTCGTTCGGAAAGTGAATGCTAAATCGAGTGCCATAAGTATCCAGGGCCCTGGCTTTGGCATAATCCGTGGTCGCCCATTCACCAAATCGAGTGACATCCCAGGGAAACATATCGAGCTCTGGTTCACCTTCGACTATCCATTGGGCTAGGGTAAGCCCAAGGCCGGCACTCTGACTGAATCCAGGGATGATACCGTTACAACACCAGTAGTTTTTCAGCCCTCTGGCTGGCCCAAGCAAAGCCGATGAATCTGGTGACCAGATCATCGGTCCGTTTATCACCTGTTTCACACCTGCTTCTGCAAGTGCGGGTATCCGTTCGCATGCGCGCATGACATTGTCTGAGATACGATCGAGATCTTCCTGCAGCAGTTCATGGCCGAAATCAAGTGGAGTTCCATTTTCCGCCCAAAAGCGACCATCTTTTTCATAGGCCCCAACCAACAGGCCTTTACCCTCCTGTCGCAAATAATATTCCATATCGCGGTCCGCGACGGAGGGGAGCTCTCGGTCAATGGCCGCTATTTCCGGAATTTCTTCGGTGACAAAATATTGATGTTCCATCGTCATCAATGGCAGATTGAGACCAGCCAGCTTGCCAACCTCCCTGCCCCAAAGACCTGCTGCATTTACCACATGCTCTGCGTGAACGGTGCCCTTATCCGTCACAACGTCCCAACTACCATCCGCTCTGGGGTTGGTTTCAAGTACAGGCGTAAACCGGTGAATTTCCGCGCCATTTTTCCGCGCACCTTGCGCGTAAGCGTGGGTCACGCCGGACGGGTCTACATGACCGGCAGCGGGTTCGAACATCGCGCATTTGACTCCTTGTAGATCCAGCAACGGGTGCAGCTCTTTAGCTTCATCCAGGGAAATTTCGTAAAAGTCTGCGTCAAACGCATGGGCTTTCGCGGCCTGAATTCGCAGCTGATGTACACGATCATTGGTGCAAGCCAAATAGATCGAACCCGCACTATGGAGCCCGCAGGACTGGCCAGTTTCTCTCTCCAGATCCTTGTAAACACCCATGGTGTAGTACTGCAAACGGGAGATATTGTTATTGTCGTGTAAACCGTGTGTATTGGCTGCAGCATGCCAGGTAGATCCAGAAGTCAGCTCGTTCCGTTCAAGCAGCATGACATCGGTCCAACCCAGCTTGGTGAGGTGATAGAGAATGCTACAACCGACTAAACCACCACCTATAACGACAACCTGTGCACTAGATTTCATATACTCATTCCGGAGAGATCGAGCCGTAACATCAAGAAAAATCAGTGAGTTAGCGGCTTTTTGTCGATCATATCCACAATGAACATGACGACTGCGTGGGCCGAATCAGGAGCAAAAAAGAGAGCGCTAAGCCGTCGAACTAATCACCACTCCTAGTATTCAGCGTGGCGTTATTCTTATCAACGCACTAGGCTATAGATTTGACATATTCGACAATACGTCCTGCGGCAACGACCAATTTCTCTTTGCTTGCACAGAGACTGATCCTCAGAAGGCCAACCCCGCTTTCTCCAAATCCATCGCAAGGCAGTACCGCGACGTCATGAGCATCCAACAAACCGCTGGCAAAAGCTTTACTCGAGATGGGTAACGCGCGTATATCGAACACCACAAACATTCCCCCTTCAGCGCTAAACAGTTCTAATCCGGGAACATCCACCAATCTGCTGACCAATGCATCCCTCCGGGCTGACATGGATTCACGCACGCTATTCGCAGTTTCATGGTCATTGGCGATGGCATAGGCCGCGGCATCTTGAATGAACGCCGGTAATCCATAGGCCATACATGTCGAGAGATTATAAAGATGATCAATTAGTGTTTCAGGCCCAACAACCCAGCCGGCTCGCCAACCGGTCATCCGATGGGACTTAGATACGCTCGATACGGTAATGCAGTGGCCATTCGCCTCACAAAGGCTGGCGGCACTGAAACGATCTTTGGGGTCAATAATAGATTGATAAACCTCATCACTTATTAACCAGATTCCGCGCTCGGCACATAGTCTGGACACTTCGGTGACCTGCTCTCTGCTGTAGATAGCGCCCGTCGGATTGTTAGGCGAATTCAACACAATTGCCCTGGTCCGATCAGACACGCTAGCCCGAATATTGTCTGGATTTATTTGAAATCGATCCGCCGCCTCACACGGGACACTGACCAGAGTCGCTCCCGAGGCCGTCACCGTGGCTGGGTAAGTGGTGTAATAAGGCTCGCACAGGATTACTTCGTCTCCCGGTTCCAGCAAGCATTGCGAGACTGCAAACAATGCGTTTTGCGCACCCGCAAACACTGCGACATTTTTCACGCTAACCGCCTGTCCAGCTTGTTCGCTGTGTTGTTTTGCAATCACCTTGCGAAGGGCTGGAATCCCCTCAACCGGCGTATAGTGATGGCGACCTTGATTCAAGCTGTGTATCGCCTGTTCAACAATAGATTGAGGTGTAAACTCATCGCTCTCCTGGCCAACACTCAACAGAATGATGTCTTCGCCAGCCTCTAATCGAGCCATACCGCGATAATGCACATCCCAGGCGTCCACGCTGTCGCCGGCTATACGTTCAGTTAAACTTGCATACTTCATTTACGAACCTTCTTGATAAATACAGGACCAAGGAATAACAATAAATAATTACGCCACTTAGATCACTCTACACATTTCTGATTGAATACTGGCGCGATAACGATCAGACGTAACAACTCAAATTCACTCTATTTTGAACCACGAACTACAAAACAAGCTCGATCTTTTAGTGGAGAAAGCAAACCAGATCATTCTAGGAAAACCTGAAGCGACTAAGTTGTCCATAGCGACTCTACTTGCCAATGGCCACCTATTGATCACAGACAAACCCGGTGTAGGAAAAACCACGCTCGCCAATGTTATCGCTCGACTATTCGGGTTGGATTTCAAACGGGTGCAGTTTACCAGTGACCTATTACCCGCGGATATCACCGGAGTGACGATATTTGATCAGGAGGCGCAGCAATTTACCTTTCATGCTGGCCCCCTTTTTGCACAGCTGGTGCTGGCGGATGAGATCAACCGCGCCACCCCAAAGTGTCAGAGTGCCCTGCTCGAGGGCATGGAGGAACGACAGGTCACAGTCGATCGACAAACCCGGCCGCTTCCCAAACCCTTCTTCGTAATCGCAACTAGAAATCCCGACGAACAAAGTGGCACATTTTCGCTACCTGACTCTCAACTGGACCGGTTTATGCTGGGAATAAGTCTTGGCTACCCTGACCGACAGGCGGAGCGGGAAATGCTGATTAACCCGGACCCTCGAACCAGGCTCGAAGACTTGCAACCGGTTCTGAACGCAGACACTCTGGCGTTGCTTCAAACTCAGGTACAAAAAGTCACTGCTTCCACTGCACTGCTGGACTACCTGCAAAACCTCCTGGCATTTAGCCGACAGGACAACGCATTTCAGTCTGGCTATTCCCCAAGGGCAGGCATGTCGCTGCTCGCTGCATCAAGATCCTGGGCATTGCTCAGCGGTCGCGACTACGTACTACCAGAAGACTTGCAGGCGGTTATTCCCCATACCAGTCACCATCTAAGTGCCCGGGAACCCGGTACAGACATCACCCAATTTCTTCTCGACCATGTCAGTATCCCCTGATACACGGTCTCGGGCTCCCAGCGAGCGACTTTGGACCTGGTTCCAGTCGTTAACAAGAAACGCGGTGGCGGGACAAGACGGTGTTTTTCGAATTCAGGGCAAGCAAATCTACATATTGCCGACCGGATACGGTGTGTTGTTTAGCATCATGCTTCTAGGCATGCTGTTCGGGGCGAACAACTACGGAAGCAATCCGGGGTTTCTCTTTACCTTTTTGTTGACAGGCCTGGGGTTAGCTGCCCTATTTCAAACATGGAAAAATCTGTTAGGTCTGGAGCTGGTTTCGGTGAGCTGCCAACCTGTATTCTGTGGTCAGAATGCGCGTTTTGAACTGACATTACGCAATCCATTCACAACTCCACGAGCCGGAATTAGCGGATATCTTTGGAGAACACAAAAGAAACCATCCCCTGTAGTTGACCTGGCGCCAATGGCTGAGGAAACCGTCGTTATCGAAAAACCCACGACGCAGCGTGGTGAAATTGCGTTAGGACGTATCGCGCTAACTACCAGATACCCCCTTGGTCTGTTGAAGTCCTGGGCTTATATTCAAATTGATGAACCCTGCCTGGTTTATCCCAAGATTGCCTCAATTGCCGATGGCATCGACCATGCTAATGACAGCCGTGTAGCCAAGATTTCTATCAAGCAGGATGGCGACGACTTTGCCGGGCATAAACCTTATCAGGACGGGGACAATGTCATGCATGTTGACTGGAAAGCCGTGGCCCGAGGAAAGGGTTGGAACCTGAAAAATTTCGAGCAACATCAGGGAGAGGATGTATGGCTACGTTGGGAAGCTGCTTCTCAAGGATCTATCGAAGAAAATATTTCGGCTATCACCTGCGCAATTGTCGAGCTTGAAAACTCCGGTAAATCGTATGGTCTGGCAATCCCTGGAGAAACCATCCACCCAGGGATCGGTGCAAACCACCGACACCGCTGTTTAAAAGCATTGGCACTGCTAAGGCTATAAATACGATGCCTTCCTTTCCTTTTCGCTGGAGAAGAAAAAGTAGGACTGATCATCCCGTATTGATTGAAAGTACACCGGGTGGCTTGAGATTACTTTTTATATCTATCAGTTTGTTGGCGCTGACCGCCCTTCCCCACTTTAATCATATACGATTGGAAGTGATGCTGATATTTCTCGGTTTAGTTTCCTATCGCGGCCTCGCCGCTCGCTATCGTTGGTTGCCGAGAAATCGTTGGATTGTTTACGTTTTTGCGGCTATTGGTTTTACGGTCGCCGCTTGGTTTTATGGCCCGCCCATTGGGCGTGACCCGGGTGTTGCCTTTCTGGTGATCATGCTCGGTTTAAAGTCTGTAGAAATTACCAGCCGCCGCGATGTTGGCATTGTAGTACTTCTAGGTTTATTTACCGTAATGACCCATTTTCTCTATGCAGATGGCGTCAACTGGACATTGCCTTTGCTGGCTCTGGTCATTGCCTTGTTCTGGCTTTTGGCGCAAATGGAACACGCTACTCCCAGAGTTTTTATGATTTCAGATATCAAACTGGTGGGCAAAATGTTACTGCAGGCGTTACCAGTTGTGATTATTCTCTTCTACTTGTTCCCGCGTCTTTCAGGCTCACTCTATCTCTTTCAAGGCACCACCAGTTCGGGGGTTACCGGATTAGGTGAATCTCTTAAAATGGGAACTATCAGTAATCTGATCGAGTCTGAGGATGTCGCCTTCACCGCCAGCTTTTTTGATCAACCCCCGCCTCCTGCCTCTGAACGTTACTGGCGTGGAAACAACTTCTGGATAACAGATGGCAGAGAGTGGACGCGGGGTGGGCACGGTACGCACTTAATCGCTAAAGACCGAGGCCAGATCCGGCAAAACCGCTATCGTTATGAAATAGAACTGGAGCCAAACAATCAAAACTGGCTGTTCTCTCTTGATTATCCTCTTGAAGCCCCAGATCAAGCGTGGCTTCAGGGTGATTACCACTTGGTCAGTAAACAACCCGTTAAGAAAAAAATTCGTTATCAATTAGATGCTGTCAGTTTTACGGGGGCGGACCAGTTAACAGAACAGGAAATGCGCTTAGCATTATCACTAGGCAGAACCCAAATCACGCCACGACTCGAGACTTTGATTCGATCTTTTACCGAGGGGACCAGTTCTTCAGTGATGGTCGCTAATCGGGTTTTGCAATACTTCAACCAGAATAACTTTATCTATTCTCTGTCGCCTCCTATTTTGGCAAGCCAAGCACCTGTTGACGAGTTCATGTTTGATAGTCAAAAAGGGTTTTGTGGACACTATGCCAGCAGTTTTGCCACCATCATGCGCTACGCGGGTATCCCCGCGAGAGTTGTGGTGGGGTATCTCGGCGGTGACTATAACCCCCGCAGTAATCAAATCGTAGTTCGGCAATCTGACGCCCACGCCTGGACCGAGATTTGGCAACAGGATCGTGGCTGGATTCGCGTTGACCCCACCGCGGCCGTAGCACCCGAGCGGATTGAAGGCTCCATTGACATCAGCTCTCTAGGCAGCGATGGAAGAGTTCTATTCGACAGCAATAATCTGATTGGCTTTAAACGACTTTATATAGAGACCATATGGATCAAAGATGCAATAAAAGCAAAATGGAACCGATGGTTTATCAACTTTGATTCAGGTAGACAAAAGGAACTTTTGAAATCATTGGGGTTGGATAAATTTGAATTCAAATATGTCTTTATGCTGGCATTTTTAGTCGCGATTAGTTTGTTAAGTTTGTTAAGCGCTTGGCTATTTAGGAGCGAGAGAGAAAAGATCGACCCGGTTAGCAAAATAATCAGCAGATTCGACAACAAAATGCGAAAACTTGGGGTAGCACGCAATCCGAACGAGGGACCGCGAGATTTTCAACTTCGCGCTTCAAAGGCATTGCCGCATTTAGAAAACCAGCTTGCAGAGATTACCGATACACTGGTATTCCTAAGATATAACCCGGAGGTGGAGAACATGCAGCCCGGCAATCATGGAAGCAGTAAAGACTCTCAGCTTGCCTTAATCAAATCTAAAATCAATCAGTTAAAGGCTAAGCAGAATCCGAGATCAGCCTAGTGTCGCTTCTAAAAATAAGGCAGCCTTTTATGCCTTTATGCCTTTATGCCTTGTTCTGGCAAATTCGGAAAGATAACAAGGCCAATTCTTCCTTACCCAAACAGCCCAGCAACATTTTTTTTCTTGGGCAATGTCCAGATATCGTCCAGTAGCTGCAGCATTCGGTCTCTCGAACAGGTTTCATAATACTCAACTAGAGCACATGCTTTATAGGAGATATCCTCTCGACTCAGAGGGTAGCCCGGGTCCCCTCGCGGTGTATCAATGAAAGAACGTATTTCTTTACCATTTACCATTCTGACAACTACCCTAGAACACCATTTTTCCGGATAAACACGATTAATTTCACCGTCGACAACCATTGAAACCTTGTCATGAAACGCGAGTAGCGTCGGGTCCTGGATGGAACCATCGGTAAACTCTTTGACCCCCGCAATACCCTTGATAGCAATCAGCGCTAACACAAACCCCATTGAAAATTTAGACTGATGAACAGATTGTGGGGTTTTTACCGCCCCTAGGACATCAAATGCAGCCTGATAGACTTCCACAACAACTGACTCAATTTCGTTCACGTCGAGCTGGTTATTGCGCATTATTTCATGCATCGCGTCTGCAGCAGGATGGGTATGTCGACAAGAGGCATGCCATTTAAACGAAGTTTCAGCCAAAGCCCACCGAGTACCCAAGTCCTTTGTTATCAGCTCAGCAGAACCGCTTGCCAGCATCCCTGCCCCCATACCCTGTTCATCCTCCAACACGCTCTTCGCTCCGGTTAATCCATCTCGCGCAGTCCATGCCGCCAACAATCCATCTGATGATGCTTTGGCTGTATGTAACTGCTTGGAATCAGCTGCATCTCCCAAAAATGCCCACAGTCCAGCCGCTTGCGTGCCGGCAGAACCCAGCGCATTCAAGGTTTCTTCTTCGTTTAGTTTTAGTAGATTCGCCACCGCCATCGCAGCCGCTATCGTTCCTGAGGTACCTGTCATATGAAAGATTCGGTAGTGCGCCAATCCCAGAAATTCTCCCACTCGAATACCCGCCTCGTATCCAACCGCGGCCGCAGCGACCATCTCCTTGCCACTGACGTTATTCAGCGATTCAGCAACCGCAAAAAGGGGCGGAAACACCACGGTGGCCGGATGTAATATAGAACTGTTATGTAAATCGTCCTGCTCCACCACATGAGAAGACGCCGCGTTGATCATGGCGGCAAAGAGCGGTGATGTAGATGCATTCGTTCCAATTATTCGACAAGGCCCGCTTTGCGGCCCCATGGATTTGGCTAACTGATGAAAAATTTGTGTCTGACGTGAATGAGAGCCAGCCAGGCAAGAACCAGCCCAGTCCGCCATCAAATTAAGTAAACACTCGACAATGTTTTCGGGGATATCATCAAACGTGACATTGGCGCAGAATTTTGCGAGCTGTCTTGATTGCTGTTTTTTTGTCATCGTGTTGTTAGAGGGATTGAGCTATTCGGAATAGTTTTGCCAGTAGATGTCTGCTTCCCGCGCAGACATCTTCCCATACCAGGACATATAAACCTTAGACTGTCGGATCAAGTAGGCCTTGTGTACTTGCTGCCACTGTTTAA
The DNA here is from genome assembly GCA_019633985.1 of Acidiferrobacterales bacterium. Classification (GTDB taxonomy): domain Bacteria; phylum Pseudomonadota; class Gammaproteobacteria; order Arenicellales; family Poriferihabitantaceae; genus VYFG01. Next base: position 20,467 of record JAHQWE010000061.1, read on the forward strand.
AATTCCACTCTTCCGATATCGCTGGAGGCATTACTCCTTCGTCAAAAAAAAGTGCGTCGGCCACAGAATCAAGCGTCTTTACTTGGCAAGGAGACAGCTCATACTCCTCTCCCTCGAAGAAAACGATGCGTTTCAGCTCCTCACTATTTAGTCCACGGATCAACCTGCCTTCTGTCACTCCTTGAGCATCTGGAATAAGCAGCGGGTAGGTTTCATGTGGTAATTTAACTCTACGATAGCCGGAAAGAAACGCTGCTTGGAATTGAATACGATCTGTCAGCTCGTCATCGAGAACGCAGGCCAACACGTCTTGATCCATTAACGATCCAAAGCAAAAAAGAGGTAGGTTCATCAATCAGTAGAGAAAAAACAAAATGGAAAATGTCAGACTACTCGAAGGCTGAGAAAGATATAACAACCATTTTTATATGTGTACGAAAATTTCAACTAGTGCGTCTAGGTGGCAGACCGGTATGTTGAGTGAGCATCTGACCTCGTTTGACATCGCTTCGCCCCCTGCCGCGGCCGCTTCTTTTGATATTTCGGTCATCGCTCGCACTTTGGTTTCTTTTGGTCATGGTGCTGTTTTTTCTTCGCGGACTATTGTAGCTACCATCTCCTGCAGGTTGCCAGGTTGGAATCAAATGATGCTTACCATTGCCAATCAAATCCGCCCGCCCCATCTTTTTTAGGGCTTCTCGAAGAAGCGGCCAGTTTGCTGCGTCGTGGTAACGCAAAAATGCCTTGTGTAATCTTCGCTGTTTTTCCCCGCGCGCAACCATCACTCCTTCGCTGCTTTTGGTAACCCGCCTCAAAGGATTTTTCCCGGTGTGATACATCGCAGTGGCCGTCGCCATCGGGGAAGGATAAAAATTCTGCACTTGATCGGCGCGAAAACCGTTACGCTTTAGCCAAAGCGCGAGATTCATCATATCTTCGTCTGTAGTACCCGGATGTGCCGCAATAAAATACGGTATCAGGTATTGCTTCTTCCCCGCTTTCTTGGAAAACTTTTCGAACAACATCTTGAACTTGTCGTAGCTGCCCATGCCCGGTTTCATCATTTTTGACAATGGGCCGGTCTCAGTGTGTTCCGGTGCGATTTTTAGATATCCGCCGACATGATGCGTGACTAATTCTTCGACGTATTCTGGCGATTCCACTGCAAGGTCATAGCGTAATCCCGACCCGATCAATACCTTCTTAACCCCATCCAGATTGCGAGCGCGGCGATACAGCTGAATTAAACTGGAATGGTCAGTATTTAGGTTTTCACAGATGCCCGGATACACACAGCTCGGCCTTCTGCACGCTGATTCTATTTGCTTGGATTTGCAAGCAATACGATACATATTGGCGGTGGGTCCGCCAAGGTCAGATACGACACCCGTGAATCCGGGAACCTTGTCACGCATCTCTTCGATTTCTCGAATAATAGAATCCTCTGAGCGATTTTGTATGATTCTGCCTTCGTGTTCGGTGATAGAACAAAAAGTACACCCCCCAAAACAGCCGCGCATAATATTTACCGAGAACCTGATCATCTCGTAGGCTGGTATTCGCGCGTTACCATAGGTGGGATGCGGAACCCGCGCATAATCCAGATCAAAAACAAAATCCATTTCTTCTGTGGATAAGGGCAATGCGGGGGGGTTGAACCAAATTTTTCGCCCGCCCTGGTTTTGTAACAATGCCCGGGCGTTTCCGGGGTTAGTTTCCATATGCAAAACTCGATTTGCATGGGCGTACAACACAGGATCTCTGCTCACCATATCGTAGGAGGGCATACGAATTACCGTCTTCAGCCGATCTTTGAGTTTTTGCTTCACTCTGGCTGGTTTGGTAGGCAGCTCCACGCGAATCGACCGCGCTTCTCGTTTTTCCTGGTAGGAATTTGCGGTATCAGGTTGCGAAGCTGACTCGGCATAGGGGTTAACTGGTTGTTCTATACGGCCAGGCTTATCAATATTGCTTGAATCGATAATCTGCCAGTCTATGGGTAGCTCTTTGATTGGGAACGCGGTTCCCCGAATATCACAAAGTTGCTCAATGGATTCGCCGGCGCCAAGACGGTGCGCGATTTCCACGATCGCTCGCTCACCATTTCCAAACACCAGCAGATCCGCCTTTGCATCGGCCAAAATGGAACGTCGCACCTTATCTTGCCAATAGTCATAGTGGGCGATTCTGCGCAGTGAGGCTTCGATGCCACCGATTACCAAAGGCACATCCTTGTAGGCTTCGCGACAACGTTGGGAGTACACCAGCGTGCTGCGGTCAGGTCTCTTTCCCCCGACATCCCCAGGAGAGTAAGCATCGTCAGACCGAATCTTTCGATCAGCGGTATATCGATTAATCATTGAATCCATATTTCCGGCGGTTACGCCAAAAAACAGATTGGGTTTACCAAGAGCAGTAAAAGCGGCGGTATCATGCCACTCCGGCTGGCTGATGATGCCAACTCGGAAACCTTGAGCCTCGAGCAATCTGCCCACGATGGCCATACCAAAGCTCGGATGGTCGACATAAGCATCACCTGTTACCAGGACAATGTCACAGCTATCCCACCCCAGGGTATCCATTTCATCCTTAGACATCGGGAGAAATGGCGCACGTCCATAGCACTCCGCCCAATAGAGTGGATACTGATTAAGTGGCCGCGCTTCCGTGCTCAGTTGGATTTGCATAATAGCGAACAGGTAGGAATTGTGGGCCCATCATATTGACCCCAGAGATTAGGAGAGCATTCTCCGGCCCCTATTTTACGTCAGACAGACTCTATATTGACACTAATGATTACCTAAACGATCTCTTTCTGCAGCTAAAAAGCGCCGATTGTCAGCAATTTTTGTCTCAGGTATCGACTAAACTCGCATTCAGGAATCATAGCTGACAAAGTAAGTATTACCGATTTGACCCGATTTATCCCACGCAGCAAATGCCACGTGCAATTTGGTGTTAATTTGCTGTCGCTGCGCATTGGATAGATCTCGATGCGTGACACTCTTATTGTTCCATGCGTCGCGCATGAGCGCTAAGGCAGAACGATGAGCTTTTGGTAGCTTATCCCAGGTTTTCTCTACTCGGCCACAGATCAACATGCCGACAGAATTGAGTTTAGGTAGGAGTGCTGCGGTCAAATCAAACTGAAGGTCAGGTTGCCCAGTAGCCTCTATCCAAATCAGATCGTATCCAGTTTGTGCGACAAACTCAGGAGATTCGAGAAACTCCCTGTACAGATCACTTTCACTCACTGCGTTTATATTGGCACGAGGCGTATATTCAGACCAAATAGTCAGATCATGAGAACCAATGAGCAAAATAGACAGCTCTGTCCTACGTCGCTCAGCGAAGTAAAGCTCGATCCATCGGATCGCTGAACGATCAAAAGAGGATGCTGGTCGGGCGTACACTAACTGACGTAGTACGTTTTCCGAGCTTGCAACCAGCTCATCGAACCGCGCGTGTCGAATCAATGAGTTTAAGTCTCTATGTAGCAATATCGGTTGCGTGGGCGAGCCATAGGCTTTGATATTTCTCTTGATGCATAGATTCGTTAACACTGACTGATCGTGTCTATGTTCGTGAAACCCCGAAAAATCACTGAGCCCTGAGGTATTGTCCTGGTCCGTTAGAATTGCTGGGTCGCGACAGAACTCCAGCCACTCTGATACAAACTCGCGAACCTCTGGGGTATTTTTCCAGAGATTATACGTAGCCTGAATCTGCGTCGCTTCCCAATATTTTTCTTCATCACAGTTCATCAACACGAAACAATCGCGCTTTGTCCAATGCTTCTGCTTTCCATGGTGAGGCATGTAAACCCCAGGATAAATCCCACCGTTAGCCTCAGCCCAATCTATCAATGGTCGAATCTCCCTGTCTAGCGTGTATCCCCTGGTTGGATCACCACGTTTGGGTCTACCGACATCATGATAGAGAACGTAGTCACCCGCATCGATACTTTGTAACGCATCGAGAATAATAAAGGGCTTCCACAGCCAATAGCCATACCCCCGTTTAAGCGACAATACCTTCACATTTTGCAAAGCAAAATCTGTTTTCTCCAACTTCTCCGCATTCCACGGAATCACGGCATCTACACCGCCGTACGTTAGTGCAGAATGATGGAGTCTGTTCTGGCGATCCGGCCAATGCGGGTCGTCCTTGGATGCGATACCGTAAAAAGAAGTAAGATAAATTCGATTGCTCAAGTTCTTGCCAGAAATCTGTTGGGTACCGTGATGACTCGGCTAGAATAGATGAATACTGCCGACCTTTCAAAGCCAAGGTGTCAATGTCTCGTATGGACGTTCCTAAAATCTCCCAGATCGCCATGCTGGTGGCGGTCAACAATTTTTCTCAGGTCGAGCTTTACGGACAGATAAGGCTACGAGCCAATAACAACGATCCTTATGCTTTGATCGCAATCGCCTGGGCGAATCTAAAGGCAGACCTACTTTATCATTCTCAACGTTTTCTGCGTCTCGCTGAAAATTGTCAGAATAAATGGCCAGAAGTAGCGGCTGAGCTTTCCGTACCTGACGATGATTGGGAAAAGCTATTCGCGCTGCACCAGCAACCTGATAGCCCTCAGGCACCAGACACTATTTCGTTGGAGAATCGCTATCTAGTGATCAAAGCATGGGGATATGGCTTCTGGTCTGACATGCTACATGTAATCGGCGGATTAATGCTGGCTGAAATAACAAAACGTCAACCCGTAGTTCATTGGGGTGCCAACAGCCTCTATTCCACCGGGGAAGATATCAATTCATTTACTGATTTCTTCCAACCCATCGGGCCCGATATCGAATCTCTGATTCTTAAAGAACTTAACTGCTATCCACCTAAATGGAAACCCAAACTGTTATCTGCTGAGAATAATGACAAAACAAAAGGAGAGTGGTCCAAGATTTCAGGCTTACATCTGATGGGGCGGAACGAACCTATCTGCGTGATGGACTATTACATAGGGGTGCTCAATCTCATGCCCTACCTACCGGAAAACAGCGAAATAGCGGATTTCACTATCGATCAGATTTATGCTTACCTCATTCAGAAATATTTAAAACTGAACGCTAATATCGTAAAGCGGGCAAATCAATTTTATCAGGAACATTTCGCGTCATCTCCCTATTTAGCGGTGCACGTCAGAGGCTCAGACAAGGTCGGGGAGTTTAAGGTTGTCGATAAGTTTCACAACAAGTATCAACAACTTATTTCACAACAATTGGAACAACTGCCTGGGAACTGTAAAATTTTCCTCATGACGGATGACACACGTTTGCTGAAAAACTATCTGGATATTTTTGGTGATCGTATTGTCACCACCGACTGCCTGCGTACTGACAACCAGATTGGGATACATTATCAGGCTCAGGAGCAGGTAAAAGAATCCGCGAATGAAGTGATCGTAGACACTCTAATCGCCAGCCGCGCGTCTCGGTTTGTCGGCAACGGTTACTCGAACCCTTCTATCTTTGTTTACTACCTTGGTAAATGGAAAAACTCTGAATGCCTGCTAATCGGCGGTAATCGTATGCACCACTACAACACACATTTGTATAAAACTATCAACGTGGTTTAGTACTTTACTTATGACTAACAACAACATCCAATCCCCCGTAGAGGTGGAGTTCGATCTAGATGCAGATGGCTGGCACCAAGGCTTCGCAAGAGTGCCGCATTCGGTACATCGATCAGCATACGGTTTTATCCCGGTCCCGATTATTTCCATCAAGAATGGAACTGGTCCGGTTGCGTTACTGATGGGGGGAAACCACGGAGATGAGTATGAGGGCCAAGTGGCACTGAACAATCTTGCGCGACGTCTCACTCCGAAAGATATTCGAGGTCAACTCATCATAATGCCGATGGCGAATTATCCGGCTGCAGTATCCGGGTTGCGGACATCACCAATTGATCAAGGTAATTTAAATCGGACATTTCCCGGCAACCCAAGTGGCACACCAACCGAGGTCATTGCACATTTTATTGAAAGCGAACTGCTCAGTCGGTCAGATTTTCTTCTCGACATCCATTCTGGCGGAAGCTCACTTTATTATCATCCCACCGCGATGCTGGCGAAATCGCAAGACTCTGCACAGCAGCAGAGACGGATCGAATTATTAAACGCTGTCGGTCTACCAAAATCATTGATTTATCATAGTGATTTAAGAGCAGGATATTCTTCATCAGCCGCCGCCAGGCAAGGTGCGATCGGCATGACGTTGGAAATTGGCGGGGCCGGAAGAATTACCCCGCAGTTCTTAGGTCAGTTAGAAGATTGCTTGTCGAGATATTTGCAGCATATTGGCATTTGCATCGATAGTGAGTATGTCAGCAAAGTAGCTACTAAGCTCTTTGAAATGCCTAGCTCAGCCTACTACGTATATGCGCGTTCAAGTGGACTATTCGAACCAAAGGTATCAATTGATCAGGAAGTAGATACGGGTCAGCTCGCGGGCTGGATTCATCATCCTGAAGATGTCAACTGGGAGCCAGAAAAAATCCAGTTTCGCCAACAAGGTGTTGTCATTGCTGTTCGCGTGCCCGCAAAAGTTGAACCCGGCGATTGTCTGATTGAGACTGCGTCAGAGATTTAATTGATGAGAATTTTTAGCGAAGATGGCAGACCCGCAGCTATAACTCTTCCGTTTGTAGTTGACAGGCAGTTTTAACGTCGCTCATCCACCAATTTGTAGACCGGCTCCAGGTTGTTGTCGAGAGCTTCTTGAAGAACCTGCTGGTTTTGACGCTCCCGCATCTTATTAGAAATGTACTCTTCGCGACTCAACTCGAAAAGCTGTTCTCGATATTGATCGGTTTTGTCATACCAACGTTGAACACGCAACTCATACAGCGCATTCTCATCAAGTTCGCCCGCCCTGCTCTCAGTTTCAAAAAAAGTATCAATCGCCAGAAGGTAACGAACCAAATTCCGCTCAATCGCCCCACGCTGTCCGCCCACATACTTTGGCTTTCCCGACCAGGTTTTGCCTTTGATTGAGAAACCAATTTTACGACGTGCAATAGTAGCCAGATAGACACGCGCCAAGCTATTGGTGAGACCCGGCTCACTGGAGAGCGCAAACTCTACATACACACCCTTACCATCTTCGCCCTCAGCGCCAATGGCATGAATATTGAATCGAATATTGGTGCTGTCCAGTGGTCCATCAGCGGCAAACAGGTCGGCAAAAAACACGCCGTTTTCTTTCCTGGCATCGAAAGATAGCTGTAGAAGGTGTGCATCATCCGGGGTCACATATCCTTTTACACCAGCGTAGAATTGAACCAGATTTTTCTGATTACGTACCAAGTGACCGCAAGCCTTGATATTGAGATGCAGCGGAATAAATTCACACCATTGTGCAGGTTGAAGCAGCTTACTTGAGAAAGTATCCAGTTCCACCCCGCGAATAAAGGTTCTTACTTTGGCCCGAGACAGCGTAGAGGTAAAACTTGAGCTCAATAGAAACGGAAGCGGATTTTCCCCACTGAGCTGTTTCTGACGAAACTCGATCGCTCGCTCCTGTAACGATGCCAAACTTTCTCTGGAATCAGAAGAAAAAGCCGCTCCAGACGTCAAAACGAGCAACGCCAGAGCACCTTGAATAACCCTACTGAGTCTGCACAGGAGAAATGCTTGAGTTCTGGGCTTACAGGTAGATCTCATTTTGAATTTATATTCTTTGATATCTCGTAATTCAGGCGTTTTCGTCTGTTTTGATTGGAGCTGATATGGCGTTCAAGCACTTCAACAGGAATAAAAGTGTTATCTGGGCGCTCCTATGTCAATAGGTAACCGAAATATACTCACTTGAGCTTTGTTTCACACTATCTTCTTTTCCTCTCAAATACCAGAAGACCGTCAAGCTCGCGGTAGTTCGGTTTTGTGGTATAAAATAGTGGAAAAAACGGAACTCCTCCGCACACCTCTTATCAAATGCACTACCTGCTAACTGGAATCAGCTTAAGTTTATTTTGGCTGCTACTGTCCGGCTATTTCTCAAACATTTTGCTGTTGTGTTTCGGTGTCTTCTCGGTGGCTCTGGCGCTATATTTTGACCGTCATATTCGAACTAAATATCCGCTCAACACTCCAAGTTCATTGGTCAAAAACATCCCCAAGTTTGCTAAGTGGCTGGTGTTCGAGGTAATCAAAGCTAACATTGCAGTGGTAAAGAATATTTGGTCACCGCAAAAGAACCCCATTAGCCCGACGTTGGCCGAGCTGGATATGCGACAGCATTCGGCTCTTGGCCAAACCATATTTGCCAATTCGATTACCTTGACCCCAGGTACCGTGTCTTTTGATGTGAAGAACGGCAAGGTGCAGGTTCACGCCATCGTTGAGGAGGCCATCATTGAGCTACAGGATGGCGAGATGAACCAGCGGGTTGCTGATTTGGAGCTTGATCGATAGCTATGTTTGCAACTGCCGCTGCAGCCTTGTTGGTCATTATGTGCCTCGCGCTTGTGAGGGCGTTTCGTGGGCCGAAGATCTATGACCGCATACTTGCGGTTAATATGTTTGGCACCAAGACCGTATTACTGATTGCGGTATACGGATTTATGACCGGTAGACCTGAATTCCTCGATTTAGGCATCTTTTACGCACTCATTAATTTTGTTGGCGTGATTGCTGCGCTGAAGTTCATAGAACGTTTGGACGAATATGACGAACAGGAGGAACGCTAGATGCAGATAGCTGTCGATCTGGTCTCTTGGCTGTTTCTCAGTATGGGGATGTTTTTAGGCCTGACAGGAGCTTACGGAATACTAAAGTTTCCGGATTTTTACACCAGAGTACATGCTGCAAGTATTTCTGACACTCTCTGCACCGCGTGCTTTGTCATTGGTCTTGCGCTGCAGTCTGGTTTCAATCTTGTAACCGCAAAGTTATTCATGATTTTGATCCTTCTTTGGTTGACGGGCCCCGCAGCCAGTCATGCTCTTGTGCGAGCAGCAAACACCGCGGGGCTTAAACCAGTTACCGAGAAAAAAGACTGAGATGGAACTCGCCGTCAACATCACGCTATTGCTCATGCTCTGTGCGACGGTTTTTGCCGTAGTCAAACTACAGAGTCTGTTTGCAATCGTAATGCTCTTTGGTATCTACAGTCTCCTCAGTGCCATGATTTTTGTCGCGCTCGATGCGGTCGATGTGGCATTCACCGAAGCAGCGGTGGGTGCGGGAATATCGACTGTTCTCATGTTGGCTACTCTAGTAACCACTGGACGCTGGAAGAAAAAACCCGAACGTAGTGGACTATTGCCTTTGTTCGTCGTCACTATTACCGGAGCCGCCCTGGTCTGGGGTACATTGGATATGCCGGAGTATGGCAATCCGGCAAATCCCGCACATCATCATGTCGCCGACCGCTATATCGCGGAATCACCTACCGAGATCGGCATTCCCAATATGGTGACCTCAGTATTGGCAAGCTACAGGGGATTTGACACACTCGGTGAAGTCATCGTGGTATTCACGGCCCTTGTGGGCGTTCTCTCTTTGTTACAAGTCAGACGACCCCGCACATTCGCGCGCAAGCAAGATAACCGACCCGACACACATCGTCGGCGCCCTTATCCGGTATTGCAAGTGGTTGCACTAATCATGATGCCATTCATCATCGTTTTTGCTCTATATGTGCAATTTCATGGTGACTTCGGGCCTGGCGGCGGCTTTCAGGCCGGCGTGATTTTTGCTGTCGCGTTCATTCTCTACACACTGACTTATGGTCTCGATGATTCGCTAGCATTGACCCCACTGCCTGCACTGAAAATTCTTGCGGCGGGAGGCGTCATCATTTACGGAGGAACGGGTGTCGTCTCCATGCTACTAGGTGGAAATTTTCTGGACTACAACGTTCTTGCCGCCAATCCGGTTAGCGGACAGCACATCGGTATTATTGTGATCGAACTAGGGGTAGGCATTACTGTTGCATCGGTTTTAATCACCGTGTTCTACGCATTTGTCACACGAGCAGAGCGTAACCGAGCGGGCGAAAAGCAAGTAGACCTGCCAAATAAAGCTGATTAAAGACGATGGACTCAATTTTCACCGACATATTGGCAGGCGCTCTAGGACGCTACAACTACTGGGTAGTCATCGTTCTGATGATGGCTGGGTTTTATGTTGTGATTGCAAGCACCAACCTGGTAAAAAAAATTGTCGGTTTAAATATTTTCCAGACATCTGTGTTCATTATGTACATCAGTATCGGGAAGATTAGCGGTGGCACAGCGCCCATTGTCTGGGCGAATGCTGAACTCTATTCCAACCCTCTTCCTCACGTACTTATTCTGACCGCAATCGTCGTGGGTGTGGCGACGACGGCACTTGGTTTATCGCTGATTATGCGAATTAAACACGCATATGGCAGTGTTGAAGAGGACGAGATTCTAGCGTTGAGTCAAGCCGAGGATGAGGACGAATGATGTCTTCCCAACTCCCGGCATTGCAGGTAGTGCTGCCGTTGCTCGGCGCACCCTTTTGTTTCCTTCTTTGGCGTTACCCTCGCTGGAGCTGGGCGCTTGCGACCCTACTGAGCTGGTCTGCATTCGGCGTAGCAATAATGCTGCTGATTCAAGTACAAAACGCCGGAACCATAGAATATGCTTTTGGCGGATGGCAGGCACCATGGGGGATTGAGTACGTTGTAGATCAGCTAAACGTGCTGGTGCTTTTAATTGTATCTGGAATCGCGGCAGTCGTATTTCCATATAGTTGGACCAGCGTCCAACGCGAAATAGATCCTGAGCAACAATCGCTGTTCTTTACCAGCATGTTGCTTTGCCTTGCTGGTCTGCTGGGCATTACCATTGCTGGAGACGCGTTTAACCTGTTTGTACTGTTGGAGATTTCTTCTCTCTCTACGTACACCATGATAAGCATGGGAAGGGATCGACGGGCTCTCACCGCCTCGTTCCAATATCTGATCATGGGAACAATTGGCGCAACCTTCATAATTATCGGGGTTGGCATCCTGTACATGCTGACCGGCACTTTGAATATGCAGGATCTGGCAACGCGTATTCCTGATCTCGGCACCTCGCGTGCTTCGCAGGTTGCTTTTGGCTTTCTGATCACCGGTATTGGCTTAAAACTCGCGATGTTCCCGCTACATTTGTGGCTGCCCAATGCCTACGCATATGCGCCGTCTGCCGCTTCTGCTTTCATTGCTGCTACCGCGACTAAAGTCGCCGTCTATGTAATGGTGCGCTACGTCTTTAGTATCTTTGGCGTCGGCTTCTCGTTTGAAACAATGCACATCCAATGGCTGTTTGTCCCTGTCAGTGTTTTTGCAATTTTGTTTACTTCTATCGTGGCATTGTTTCAAAGAGACATTAAACGCATGCTGGCTTACTCATCTGTCGCGCAAATTGGATACATGTTACTGGGCATCGGACTGGTCAACGTCACGGGACTATCTGCCGCCTTGCTGCATCTGTTTAACCATGCCCTCATGAAAGGCGCACTCTTTTTAGCGATGGGGGCGGTTTGCTATCGAATCGGCAACACTTTTATTGACTCCATGCACGGCCTTGGCAAACAAATGCCCTGGACAATGGCAGCATTTGTCGTAGGGGGGCTGAGTATTGTTGGCGTGCCGCTGACAACCGGCTTTGTCTCCAAGTGGGTTTTGATTCAAGGAGCAATTGAAAATGGGTGGTGGCCCGTAGTCGCAGTGATACTGGTGGCCTCTTTAATCGCTATGCTCTATATCTGGAGAGTTGTGGAGGCCGCCTATATGAAACCGCGACCGGAAGGTGCAGAGTCGATCACCGAGGCACCTGCTTCCCTTCTTATTCCCCTCTGGTTGCTTGCGGCAGCAAATATTTACTTTGGCGCGAATGCTCAATTCTCGATGGAACTAGCGCAGTCAGCGGCAAAAACCCTGTTCAATAGCGCAGTGGTGGGATTTTAGATAGATGACACCAGAGAGCTTGCTCATCACTGCATTGGTCCTGCCACTGGTTGGCGGCGCCCTTACCCTGTGTCTGAGTAAATTTCAGAATGCCCGAGATGGGGCGACTATATTTACAGCCCTAGTCTTACTGTTTGTCATCATTCAACTAATAGGTACTACACTGTCTGGCGGGACGGTTGAGTGGCAGTTGTTTGAAATGCTGCCCGGGCTGTCAATTGAATTTCGCATCGAACCTCTGGGAATGATGTTTGCGGGCATTGCTGCGTTACTCTGGCCTATCAACTCATTGTACTCCGTCGGTTATATGCGAGGAAATAATGAAGACAACCAAACAAGATTCTATTTGTTTTTTGCCATCGCTATATTTGGCGTCATGGGAGTTGCGTTTGCGGGTAACCTGCTGACGTTATTCATCTTTTATGAGGTACTGACTCTGTCTACCTTCCCGCTGGTAACGCACAAAGGCAATGACACGGCCCTAGCTGGCGGCAGAATCTACCTTAGCATCTTACTCACAACATCGATTGGCCTACTGCTTCCAGCGATAATCTGGACCTGGACAGTGGCCGGCACCACTGACTTCAGCGCTGGAGGTATTCTCTATGGAAAAATTAGCGGCGTACCTCTAACGATTCTCACATTACTTTTTATCTTTGGTATTGGAAAAGCTGCGGTAATGCCGGTGCATCGATGGTTACCCGCAGCGATGGTCGCCCCCACACCGGTTAGCGCATTGTTGCACGCTGTAGCAGTCGTGAAAGCAGGGGTTTTCAGCGTTGTCAAAATTGTGGTCTACATCATCGGTATAGACACACTATCGGCCGCGCCGTGGAGCAGCTTGCTTTGGATATTGCCGGGTTTGACGATCGTTGTTGCTTCCGTTGTAGCGATCAAACAAGACAATCTCAAAAAGCGCCTGGCATACTCTACGATTGGACAGCTCTCCTACGTGGTTCTTGGCGCGCTACTGATCGCCCCTCTTTCAATCAAAGGAGCAGCACTCCATATTGTTGCCCATGCTTTTGGAAAAATTACGTTGTTCTTTGCGGCGGGCTCAATTTACACCAGCTGCAAGAAAACAGATGTCAGCCAACTTGATGGCATTGGATGGAGAATGCCCTTCACCATGACCGCTTTTACGATTGGCGCAATCTCGATGATCGGATTACCGCCAGCGGCCGGCTTCATCTCAAAGTGGTATTTGTTAATGGGGGCGTTTCAGGTCGAACAACTTGTTGCTGTGATGGTGATCATTACATCGACCCTGTTAAACACCGCCTACTTTATGCCTGTTGTTTATGCCGCGTGGTTTCGTAAGGAGTCTGGCGAAACAATTCTGACTTACGGTGAAGCGCCATGGCCTGTGGTCGTTGCGTTGATGTTAACGGCAATAATTACCATTTTGCTGTTTCTCTTCCCCGGCATCCCCTTTACTCTGATCAGCGCAATTCCACTATGATAGAAGATCCACATAAACACTGGTTATATCGTCGTAGTAGCCTCCCATGGTTATGGGGTATTTTGATTGCAATTTTGGTGATTTCTGTCGTTCCTGAATTCTTCATCCAACATTACACCTATTTTGAAGACCAGGGAACAACCATAGAAGCCAGCTTTGGCTTCCACGCTTGGTACGGCTTTTTTACCTGTGCAGCGATGGTTGTTGGCGCTAAGATTCTCGGCGTGTTTCTGAAACGCAAAGATAATTATTACGATGACTGAAACGGGGATGATTTCTCAGTTGCTTTCTGGATGGTCGCCAGGCTTTCCGCCTGGACTTATTCTCATGGTAGCGGGCTTACTGATGCCTGTGTTTCCAGGTTTAAGCCGCAAAATAGTTGTTTTCGCAGCACCCGTCCTCACCCTGCTTACTGTCTGGGCCGTAGGCACAGATAACAATGTCGCACTGGCGTTTCTCGACTATACCCTCAACCCGGTTTCAGGCAATGGCTATGGGCTGGTGTTCGCGACTATTTTTTCGATCATGGCTTTCGTGGGAGGGCTCTACGCCATTAATCAGGCCAGATTGATCGAGCTCTCTGCAGGCTACGTATATGCGGGTGCCGCTATCGGCGTGACCTTCAGCGGCGACTTGCTCAGCTTGTTTGTATTCTGGGAAATCATGGCGCTGGGCTCAACATTGGTTATCTGGTCAGCTGGAACCGAAAAGGCCTGGGCGGCTAGCTTTCGTTATTTACTGATCCACCTGTTAGGTGGTGTCGTACTAATGTCGGGCATTACTCTTCGAGTGCTGGAGACAGGCTCCATTGCATTCTCGGCAATGCAGCCTGACAGTCTTGCGAGTGTTTTAATTCTTATCGGGTTTTTACTCAATGCAGGCGCCCCCCCGCTTTCCGCCTGGATTGCCGACGCCTATCCGGAAGCAAGTCCAAGTGGCATGGTCTTTCTCTCCGCATTTACCACCAAAACTGCCGTCTTTACCCTGTTGATTGGTTTCCCTGGAACTGAAATACTGATTTATATCGGTTTATATATGGTGTTTTACGGCATCATCTACGCATTGCTGGAAAACGATATGCGGCGAATCCTCGCATACAGCATTGTCAATCAAGTGGGGTTTATGGTTTGCGCTATTGGCATTGGTACAGAACTTGCCTTGGCGGGAGCCACCGCCCATGCCTTTGCACACATCATATATAAAGCGCTCCTCATTATGTCGGCAGGCAGCGTGTTATTGATGACCGGCAAGCGTAAATGCACTGACGTCGGCGGTTTAATTCAAACCATGCCTTATACAGCGTTTAACGGCATCATTGGTGCATTGGCTATTTCGGCTTTCCCGTTTACTTCTGGATTCGTGACCAAATCGCTGGAAACAGCCGCAGCGGCTGATCAAGGACTGATGCTTGTGTGGTTTTGTCTTATGGCAGCATCAGCGGGCGTTTTTCTGCACGCAGGTATTAAATTTCCTTGGTTTGTATTCTTCCAAAAAGATTCCGGCTTACGTCCTCCAGAATCTCCGTGGAACATGCAGGCCGCGATGTGGATATTTTCCTTCTTATGTATAGCGATTGGATTATTCCCAAACTGGTTTTATCAAATCTTGCCGTTTCCACCAGACTATCATGCTTACACCGCATCGCATCTGGTCACGCAGTTTCAGCTTCTATTATTTGCGGGTTTGGCCTTTTTTGTGTTGCTCCCCATGATGAAGCGCACATTGACAATCAGTCTGGATTTTGACTGGTTCTATCGAAAGTTTTTGCATATCGTGGCAAACGAATTCACACTGAAAACTGGCGCGGCGGGTAGTCTGTTCGAGAAGCAACTTCGTAACAAAGCTGAAGCGCTGATCAAGCGCTTGTACAAAGTTCATGGACCATATGGAATTTTAGCCCGAACCTGGCCAAGCGGTGGAATGGTACTTTGGGTTTCAGTGATGCTTGCTGGCATCATTATTTTTTCTGCCATTTTTTAACTGAACAAGGAAAGAATCTCTCAGCTTTCGATCACCGCGTTACCCAGCTGCCCCAAAGTTATCGGTTTAATCGGCGGTCGCACCCGATAGTAGCCTACCTCCGAGATACAACGATCTTGCACTTCGGCAATTAACGCGGCCACCGTAGACTCGCAAAAGCGCCCTTGGCAAGGCCCCATTCCGCAACGACCAAATGCCTTAACCTGATTCGGACCCTGGCACCCAAGTTTTGCGATTTCCCGCACAGCACCGGCGGTTATTTCTTCACAACGGCAAATCATGGTGTCATCTGAAGGCGTGTTTAGCTCCTCACTTGGACGGAATATCGCATCAATAAATCTACGAGCCTTCTCTATTTTATTTTTCGCTTTTATCAATGGTTTTACTCGACGCTCAAAAGTGGATAGATCGATCTTTTCCAGCTTCCTTAACACCTGTAAGCCGCTCATCTTTCCTGCTATAACAGCAAGTTCTGCACCATTGATTTGTTGCCCATCCCCAGCAATATAAGTATTTTCCACCGACCCTTCGCCATACTTATCGACTGTCGCACTCCAGCTCTGCTGTCGATGCAAATAGGTAAGCTCACAGCCAGCAAGCTTCACCAATTGAAGCTGGGGAACAACCCCCTGATGCGGCAACACAATTTGCGTATCAATTCGATGTCTTTTCCCCGCACAGTGAAAAGACAGTTGACGCACTTGCGAATCTCCGCTAGCAAGAAGATTTGATGCACCACGGTATAAAGGGATACCCGCGTTACGAATTTGTTTGAGTAAACTCAAGCCCTTGAAAAGCGGTCTGGGAGCAGTCATAGCGCCAGGAAGATAGCGAATCGACTCCAGATAGCGGGATTTTGGCGTAGTATCCACTATTCCCTGAACTCTCAAACCCGCATTCAAATATTGCGCTGCAAGTAGAAGTAGCAATGGGCCGCTACCCGCCAACACAGGCTCAGACGCCGGTAACATCGCCTGAGATTTCAGCAGAATTTGCGCAGCACCTGCCATCATCACACCAGGAAGATCCCAACCAGGGAAAGGCATCGGTCGTTCCTGAGAGCCGCAAGCGAGAATCAAATGCTCGGCAGAGACTTGATAGCTGCGGTTATTTCTCAAGTAGCACACATGACGTTCTGTATCGATATCCCACACTGTAGACGCCGGAGAGTAGTTGATCTTTGAGCGCAAAAACTCGTCTACCTGCGTAAGCCCTTCGTAGTATTCGCGACCAAGTATTTCGCTTCTCAGGTCAGCACTTGCGCGAGATACATTGCGGTAGATTTGTCCACCGGGTGAAGCCTGATCATCCAATAACAAGACTTCCAAATCGTATTCTGCAGCTACACTTGCCGCTGCCATTCCTGCAGGCCCCGCGCCAATTACCACAAGAGGGTATCTCTCCATCAGCACGTCTCTTCAGCAGACAAATTCGCGGGCCCCACCTGAAAACCAATCCGCATACCTGCTTCCACCTGCTGCAAACAGGCTTGTTGATTCATTTTCCCATTAATTTCCACAAAACAGTCAAAGCATGCCCCCATCATGCAAAACGGACCTCTTGGCGATCCGCTTACCACAGTTTTCCTGCAATAGGATGAGCGTAAAAGTATCGCCGCGCCGACGTTGATATCATCTGGCACCATCACAGGAACATCGTTCAAAAATATCTCAATTAAAGTCGTTTCCGTTCCGGTTATTCTTTTAAACATGAAATCGATCGCTGCTAAATTGCGAGATTAATGGATTCAACTTTGATTTCGCTATCCATTGGCAGACTGGTCCAACATGTGCAGCCGCCAAGGTGATCCCACTATGACAGGCGATCGCAAAAGCACCGGGACAAGACTCTGATTCCTGATATACCGGTTTGCCATCGGGGGTCATGATGCGCAGAGCCGCCCAGGCTCTGACGACTTGCACATTCTCAAGCATAGGAAAAATTCTGGTGGCCCGCGATGCCAACATACTCAAAACAGAGTTCGAAGTAGAATCATTGAGCCCTACCTCCTCTGAGGAATCCCCAATTTGTAAACCGCCTTCGCTGGTCTGACGGACATGAAGCGTAGGATATTTTAAAAACGGTCGCACTTTTTCGGTGATCAAAAGCTGCCCTCTATTGGCGATCACAGGAATCCGAATACCGACCATTTCCCCCAGTACTTGGTTCTGTAAACCGGCACAAAGAATGATCCTAGCGGCATGAATATCTTTGAAATCTCCACTAATTCGAAACTCTTCACCGGAAAATTCAATCTTCTCTATTTTGCGATTGGGCAGATACTCTGCTCCTGACTGCTTCATTCCCTGATGTAACGCCCGAAACAGGAGCAACGGGTTGACGTGCCCATCGTGAGGGCAGAAACAGGCTCCAGCAACTTCCTTCGATATTTCCGGTACTCTTTGCAAGACACTACTGTGATCCAACATCTCATAGTGAAATCCACCATCAGTATGTTCGGAAATTCGGCGCATCTTGTCCTCTAACGAGGATAGCTCTTCGTCCTCCAGACACATCTCTATACCGCCCGGCTGCGATAAGCCCACATCGATCCCGCTTGTCTCAAGTAGCTCGGCGGCCAAATCGGGCCAGGCTGCGGCAGCCTGCCAAGTCCAATCGGCATAGGCGGGATAATCCCAACCTTTTCCCTGCACCCAGACCAACCCAAAATTTCCTCGAGAAGCCCGAAAGGCAATGTCCCCCTCATCTAGTACAGCGACCTGTCTACTATATTTCGTCAGACCATAGGCAATGCATGATCCAACAATGCCGCCACCAATCACCGCGTATTCGTAAGACATCAACCGTTATATTGTTGGGCCTTGCGTTAACGTGGACCCATCCTGGAACCGACTGAAGCGAAATCGCGATAGATCATGCCCAATCGTATTTCCCTGGATCATGTCGGACATAATACGACCGGCCGCCGGACCAATACCGAAACCATGTCCGCAAAAACCGCTCGCGAGAAAGAATCCAGGAATTTCGGATACCTGATCCATGACCGGAACAATATCCGGGGTGACATCGATCATTCCAGCCCATTCTTCAACCCAGGGTACTTCAGCAAGTGCTGGCAATCGCTGTGATAAATAGCGCCGCATTCTCTTCGTCGTCGATTGGTTTGGTAAAGGGTTCAGTACCCGCTGTTTTTCGAATGGAGAAATCTGATCAAGATCAACTTTTCGTTTAGGGATGAGACCGCCTGGATTTCCAGATCCAATTCTTAATCTGGTTTTCCCCAATGATCTCGAAGCGAACACTTCCTGCCACATCACCGGAAGAAAATCTCTCAAATACCGAACGCTATCCAGATTAATTTCATGTTCGTTGAACCCCGCGGGCGCGATGGTGTACCCCCCATCCTGCCGTCGTCTAATTGCGATTCTGTCACAGGCGAAATTACCACTATGGAAATCTGGAGCCGCTGCTGTGCGCGCGACTGTTGACTTTACTGAAAGCTGTGGAAAAACAATGCCATTTATTCCGGCAAACAACGACGACCATGCGCCACCCGCGCAAACCACTGTTTTGCAGCGGATCTCGCCAGCTTCCGTAGCGACTCCAGACACCCTTCCTGCCGAAATCAGCAATCCTCGAACCGCACAGTCCTCCCTGATTGATACACCTTTATCACGACAAGATTTTGCCATCGCCGGAACAACAACAAACGGTTCAGCCCGCCCATCACTGGGTGTGCACACTCCGCTCTTCCAGTTGCCAACAAAGCCAGGTACACGCTGGGTAATCTGCGCTGAAGTTAGCCGCTCAGAATGAAGATCATGTGATTTTGCCAGAGCCATCCAGTTGTCATGGGCAACCTCGTCTGCCTCCGTCTCTCCAACGTACATCACACCATGCTGCTCAAATCCCGTATCAGCGCCGATGGCCTGACTCAAATTTTGCCAAATCCGGTTACTCTCCATCATAATGGGTAGCTCGGCCGGATCGCGACCTTGCTGGCGCACCCATCCCCAATTACGACTGGATTGCTCTCCAGCCACTCTACCTTTCTCACAGACCATTACCTTGATTCCGGCCTGTGACAAATACCAGGCAGTAGATATACCAATCACACCAGCGCCAATGACGACAACCTCGGCGCTCTTGGGAAGAGCATCTTGAAAAGTAACGGGCGCTCGGTCAGTAAAAATCATGGCGGAATAGTAACAACATGAGCTTGAGAAAAAACGGGTCAGCGTTCAAATTGAGTTAGAATTCGGCGAGTGATCAGCGTGCGAAATTAAATATTTAGGTGAGAACGGTCTCATCACGCATCTTGACATTCTCCACGAGGAGGCCCTTATTTTATTCACTTAACCTTCCTGTGGATAACTCTGTGGATAAAACCTGGACTACTCTTCGAAATACCTAAGCCTAGACATTGTTTATTTTTATACTGCGTTTATTTTATTATTTATTCGTTTAAATTCAGATAGTTATAGTTTTTTTATAGAATAAAACGGTATGTATTGAAAATCTGCAAATATTCAGAATGAAATGAAGCTTGTGCATAACTTAGTCCAGACCGAAAAAACAAGCATTTACGTGAGTTTATGAATTCACTCAAAGAACAAGCAAGCGCAAAGTTAGAAATCACTCCCGGGGCTCCTCTCTGGCGCCGTTTCCTCGCTATTTTGTATGACGCCCTTATGGTGTTCTGCGTAGTGTTTGTAGTTTGGTACCCGATGTTGCATCTTCCTTCTGAAAATTGGCCCGACTGGCTGTATCAGGGTGTCCGACTTTTCTATCTATTTCTTATTACGTTTGGATTTTTCGGCTGGTTTTGGACCCACGGTGGGCAAACAATTGGAATGCGCGCTTGGAAAATCCGGTTAGTTGATCACGCGTCTCTACACACTAAGGTCGTCAACCCCACTTGGTCGCAGGCGCTGACCCACTATATAGTGGCGCTGCTTTCCTGGGCAGCATGCGGATTAGGGTTTTTTCTCGCACTATTTAATCAGGACAAACGCACCTGGCACGACCGGGCGGCAGACACTTCGATGGTGGTGCAGCGGAAAATAAGAGTGGAGTAGTTAGTCCCGCTAATGCCCTAATCCGCTAAGTCGCTGTAGTGGGGAACTGTCGTTCTTCCCGTTTTCGAATCAAAGCCAGTATCAGGATCAGACCTATGGCAACAATAACCACCGGCATTGTATAAGTATTCAGTTTTTCCCAACCCAAAACGTGGTGAAGATAACCTGAGCTTAGAGCGGTAAATGCAGTAGCACTAAAGACCAGAAAATCATTGATACCTTGCACAAGTCCTTTTTCAGCGGGCAAGTACGCTTCTGTCAGTAAAGTAGTAGCTCCCACAAACAAGAAATTCCACCCTACTCCCAGCAACAATAGAGCCGCAAAAAAATGCGCATACTCCGATCCAAATAAACTCAAGATCGCGCAACATAGCAGAGTGAGCGCCCCAACAAACATAACCTTCAGCACACCAAACCTGGCGATCAGGCTACCGGTAAAAAAGGAAGGAGCAAACATGCCCACAAGATGCCACTGTATGACGGTGGCTGTATCGGAAAATGGCATTCCGTGATGATCCATCGCCAGAGGTGTTGCGGTCATCAGCAAATTCATTGTGCCGTAGGCAATCATGGCGGAAAGCGCCGCAACGACGAATATGGGTCTCGTCAGTATAGTAAGTAGTGGACGAACAGTACCGCTGGTTTCAGACAAAGTTGGCAGAGGCACCTTTAAAAACTGCTGAACCACCACAACGCCCAGGGAAAACAGCGCAATGCACGCATAGGAAGCAGAGAAAGTCGCATTGGGCAGCAGCTCTTTGGTCCAACTGGCCACGTTTGGCCCCACAAAGGCAGCAGCTAATCCCCCCGCAAGCACCCATGAAATCGCTTTGCTCTTGTTTTCTGGTGGAACGATCTCAGCAGCCGCAAAACGGTAGAATTGCCCGAATCCATTGGCAATGCCGAACAAACCGGAACCAAACATAAACAGGACAAATGACTGATGATAGATCGCCACCGCTGAAACGATCCCACCCACAATGCCGACCGTGCCACCGAGAGTAAACCCCACTCGTCGGCCCCATTTTTGCATCAGCAGGGAAGCAGGAATCATGGTCAGCATCATAAAAAGATAGGTAACACCAACCGGAAGCGTCGCCATGGAGGCAGAAGGAGCGAGTGAAAATCCAACCAGTGCGGAAGTCGCCATCGTCAACGAAGTCGAAGAAAGCATTAACCCCTGGCAGATAGCTAACCACAGCACATTTATGTTCATTGAGTGGTTTTAGCACTGTTGTTCAGCGCAGAACAAGAGAGTGAATCGACTTTATTTGCATCGCCCAGCGACATCTGCAGGGTGAATTCTTTTGTAATTTACAGGGGTATAAAGAATCTATGGGGCGCGAGACTTGTAATTGATCGCTGAAATCGCTACAAGGCTTCCCACAACAAAACAATGCTCCTATCATGGAATTACTCGACCAGCTTAACAAGCTTATTCAGATACTGTTCGTCGACCTCGTGCTTGCGGGTGACAACGCCATCGTGATCGGAATGGTGGCATCCCGTTTTACCCCCGAATACCGTAAAAAAATCATATTCTGGGGAGTTGGTGTTGCCGTAATAATGCGAATTGTATTCGCGCTGTTAACTGTCCAATTACTGGCAATTACTGGATTGGCATTTGTGGGTGGACTGCTACTTCTCTGGATTTGCTGGAAACTTTGGCAGGAGCTGCGTAGCGAGGGCTCTGGGCACGCAGAGACCCTTGATGAAAACGATGCACCCAAAGAAAACCCGCCCATGATGTCGGCCATCACGCAAATTATTGTTGCCGATTTATCGATGTCGATCGACAACGTGCTGGTTGTTGCCGGGGTTGCCGACGGACACAGTGGGCTACTGGTGATCGGCCTCGCGATTTCTGTCATCTTTATGATGTTTTTTGCTACATTTATTGCCAACCTGCTGGAAAAACATCGCTGGATTGGTTATGTCGGACTCGCGGTTATTTTTTACGCGGCTCTGAAGTTGATTTATTCGGGCGGATTGGAGCTTTTACCTCTACTTTCCTGAACCAACCTGGGCGGTATTAGGAGTATAATCTGCCAGGTTTTTGAAGCGCGCGGCGACGCCGCCGAGATTTCGCAGCGCGCTTAACCCGTTGAATTACTACAGAGTTTTATGTCTCTCCGATTCTTGCAATTACGATTTTTTAAAATTCGAACCCGGCTTAGTTTCGCAATTGTTGCGATACTGCTCGCGTCGGGACAAGCAACTGCACAATCTGCCGAATACGAGCAAGCATTTAATGCCTATCAAAACCAGCAGTTTGATTCTGCAGAGAGCCTTTGGGGCTCACTTGCGAAAGAAGGTGATATTAACGCGCAGTATGCCCTTGGTGTTATGCACCTCAGACAGGAAGCAAGCGACTCTTCGCCTGTAGCTGCATTTTCCTGGTTTGAAAAAGCGGCAAGTCAGGGACATGCAACTGCCATGTTTAACTTAGGAGTTGCCTACTGGGAAGGAGCTGGCGTAGCGCAGGATAAGAGTAAAGCGCTGGAGTTGTGGCAAGAAGCTGCCTTGAAAGGAGATAGCGGCGCGCAATTTAACCTAGGTCTCGCCTACTATATTGGCGAAGAGCGCACTGCTGACCTGGATCAGGCATCGAAATGGATTGGCTTGGCTGCAGACCAGAATCACCCCGAGGCCAAACGAATACTGAAAGTCATCGATAATGAGAAGAAAAATAAGTCAGAACTGATTGTGGCGAATACCGCAAGTTCGTCAGACACTAATTCGACCGAAACTGCCAGCTCTTCCACGGCAAGTGTGTCAAATAGCACTGTGACGAAAGCAAAGACTAACCAGTACTGGAAATCTATTGATGCCAAAACCTCCCTATTCAACGAACCGTCTGGGATACCATTCAGAGATCTAGCGCCCAATACTCCGCTAGAAGTCAGCGGTCAGGACGGTGGCTGGGCAAAAGTGACGCTTCCCGATGGTTTAAAGACCTGGATATACAGTCGGTTTATTGAGGTAGACGGAAATACTGGCACCATTATCGGAGCCGATGTTCGGGTCAGACCAAGTCCGTCCACAGATAACAATACATCTCCACCTTTAGGTAAGTACCGCGAAGGTGAGGAGGTGGAGGTCTTGGGTACTGAAGGGGACTGGACGCAAATACGGGCACCTAAAAAAATAGGTGGCTGGCTCAGGACCGAGGAAATACAAGAATACTCAGACACCTCGGAGAATCGGAAAAAACAGTGGGAACAAGCGAAAGCGAGCGGCGCTTGAACGGTTGAATCTCTCTTCAATGAACTTGAAGTTAAAGTAACTAGTCACACTGAGACAAACCCTCTAACAACTTAATATGAAGCCACCCAGGTTTTCTCGTATCTTTCTTTTGATAGCCGGATTGCTAATTACCTCCCAGGTATCAGCGCAAAGTGTTGAATCGATATTTGAACTTATTTCCAATAGTGACCTGAAAAAAGCGCAAAAGGCGCTTAACTCAGCAAAGAAAAATACGAACAACTCGGATCGTAATGGAGAACTACTCTTTGCTAGTGCCCTCATCGCTGACAAGTCGGGAGAAACCAAAAAAGCCATCGGTTTGTATCTGGCGCTGATCGATTCGCATCCCGCTATGCTGGGGCCATACAATAATCTAGCGATTCATTACGCAAATGAGGGAGACTATAAATCGGCCGTAGCAACGTTAGAGAAAGCCCTTTCTGCGAATCAGGCTGTTGCAACCGCTTATGGCAATCTGCAATCTATCTATGCCCGAATGGCAAGCTTGGCTTACCGCAAAGCCCTTAACTCAAACGCCCCCACTCCGCCGATGCAACTCGCAACTATTGAAAACTCAGATAGTATCGGCGCTTTCTCAAGGCGTCCGGCGCTTGTGGCATCTGCGGAAAGTTTTATCGAACAAACTTTGAATGCCGGTGAAAATGCTCAGGCAGCGGACAACACTCCACCCCAAAACAATCAGTCCGACACAGATGTAGTTGCAACATCTAGTCCACAAAATGATAAAAACAATATTGTAGTTGCCGCCAACTCAGTCGTACAAAAGACCCAGAGTGATTCTGTGACTGAACCGTTGATCGAATCAACTACCGAGGTGCAACAATCTGCAACTGCCGGAAAAGAGGATGACACCAATGATGAACCCGCTGTCACGGTAGTGGAAAAACCGGTCGAAGTTGCCAAGGTCAACACCGCTCCTACCAAACTCTCAGACGAAGCCAAACAGTTGGCAGAAAAGAATGCTGCTGAAAAGCAGGCATTGATCAACCATGTCAAGAGCTGGGCGAGCGCATGGTCTGATCGCGATGTTGATCGCTACCTGTCGCACTACTCTGCTGGATTCACTCCTAGGAATAATCTGTCAATAGAAGAGTGGAAAAAACAAAGATATGGCAGGTTGCGCTGGAGAGAATTTATTATTGTTAAACCGAGCCGGTATCGTATTGAATTGAACGATAATGTTGCGACAGTGAACTTTAATCAATACTACAAGTCAGAGCGCTTTGAGGACACCATTCGAAAAACCTTAAAGCTCAAAAAAGAAAACGGTCAATGGCGAATCACACACGAGCTAATCTGAAAAATCTCTGACTATTGCATCTCTATATGATTATGTCTTGCACTTCTGCGAAATTCAGTAAACGTATCGGAAAACTTTCTCTCATACTACCTCTCGTCACCTTATCTCTTGCGAAGATCGCCTTCGCTGAATCTAAGTATGAGGCGACCATCGCCGAATCTCTATCCAGTTTACAATCGGCAAATCTTGATCACTCCCTGGAGTCACTAGAAAAGCTGGTAGAAAAGCACCCGAACAGCAAATTGGGCCACCTGCTTCTGGCCGATATTTTGTCTGCCAGGGCAGGCTCTTTGGATCTGGTGAATCAGTTTGCCAGCGATCCAGGTCAACTTGACGGACTTCGAGATGAAACTCGTCATCGTTGGCGAAGCCAAACCGCGCAAACGCCTGCAGAACAAGGGATGGTTCCAGCGAATCTGCTCGCTTCTTCACCGACACAGCGCTATATCTTGGCAGCTGACGCTTCTGAATCACGCCTTTACGTCTATGAAAACCTTGGTACCAGTTACCAACTTGTAGCAGACTATTTCATGACTATAGGTAAGCAAGGAATGGGAAAGAATAAAGAAGGAGACTTACGTACTCCGGAAGGTGTTTACTTTGTCACCTCCTACTTACCAGGAGAGGGTCTGCCTGACCGCTATGGTCCGGGCGCATTTCCAATAAATTATCCCAACGAATACGATAAAAAATTAAAGCGAACAGGGTATGGAATCTGGATTCACGGTACAGAATCTGAAAACTATAACCGTGTGCCACTCGCTAGCGATGGCTGTCTCTCATTAAGCAATGACGAGTTTCTCGAAATTCAGCAGTTTGTATCTACTGACTGGACCACCCCGGTTATCATTTCGAGCAAGTTCGACTGGGTTCAGCCTGAAACGCTTAAAGCCGCGGTGTCTCCTGCTCGTCAGCTCATCGATCAATGGAAAGCCGACTGGGAAAGTCTCGATACAGACCGTTTCGTCTCTCACTATTCACCAACACACTTCAAAAATTACAATGCATTTGTAAAGAGGAAGAAACAGGTCAACGCTGCAAAAGAATTTATCGAAATTGATTTAAACAATCTAAGTATCTACGATTATCCCGGAGACGAAAGCATGTTGATTGTTTCTTTTGATCAGGAATATCGTAGTGATAATCACCACAGCGTGACACAAAAAAAGCAATATTGGATGAAAGAAGCCGGTCGATGGCAGATCATCCATGAGAGTTAGCCGGGATAAGGTAGTAAAGACGGAGGTAAAGACGAGATAGTAACCCTGGTGCGGCTCAATCTAGTAAGAAACCACACAAAGTGATCAACCGAAAGATAATTTATTGTCGTGGATGATTAGGAGCCGTCAAATGCAGCCTGTGGCACTCAGTGTTTTGTTACAGTGAACAAAAGAACGACCAGCGATATTACTAGTATTAATATTTTGTCGTAACCAAGCAACCAAATCCAACCAGATTCCATCCACCGACTCTCTGGACGGCATCCTAGTGGAATGTGGCAATTCCAGGGTAATGACTGGGATATTTCTTTCCTCTCCAGCATACCTGCCGAGAGAACCAGGGAAAGTTCCCAGAGACTTTCCCTTTAAAATACCGAGCCGCCGTGGAGCATTCGCCCGATCTGCGGCATCATAGTCCACTAGGTTATAGGGTGCATGTACTGTTACTATGACATCAGGCTGATACGCATTGATTTCGTTCACTAACCACTGCGTTTCAGGTTCACTGCCCGGATTGAAACCAGGAAATTTTCGCTTCGTTCCGCTAGCATATTTTTCCCAGTAGCGATTTGCCAACTGCCGCCATTGATAGGTTGGCAAGTTTCGATTGAGATCCACGCCATTGGCATTAGTACGTTGCGGTTCGTCTTGAAAAAACCCGTCAGGATTCACAATAGGCACCACTCGCCAATCGAATAATCCTGAATGAAATTCAAATAGTGTTTTCATCCAAAGATAGACTGTACTGACAGAAGTCAGCTCATCGCCGTGAACACCTCCTAACACCAGCACTCTCCCAAGTGGCTTGTCTTCAGGACGCGCTTCGTAGTTAACCGCATAGATTGACGCGCCACCGGCAGATCGAAAATTGCTATCAATATGAGGTTTTAACAGACAAGTCTTGAAAGAAACCGATCGCAATCGTCGATCTACCCGTTTGCAATGCAGCAGCTGCTCTTGGGAATTTTCTGAAATAAGTTGATCCAAATCCGGTGTACTTGTTGATTCGACACGACTGGCAGGGATTTTCGGCATGGTAATGCCGACAATCTCTGTGTCAAACACTGGAGGGGGAGCACCAAAGCTACTATCAAAGAACACCTTGCTTTGGAACGAATCAAAGCGGGTACTGGTAACCACTTTGGCCGGTGGATTTGGCTGCAAAATTTGCGGTTCAGAAGGACTTATCTGACGAGGAATGAAGGAACAGGCGGTCAGTGTCGCTCCAATGGTGGGTAGCAAAAGCACCCAACGGATGAACCACTTCAAATTACCGTACGACAAGAAAATGCCTCGTCACTTTTTTCATCGTTGATTTCATCTCACCGCGTTCAGGCAACCCTACCTGTCCGTAGATGAGTTTTCAGATCGGTTCTGCAGAGTTTAATGTACCTTTGGCTCAAGTGCACCCGATTGATAGCGTTCGGTCATTTCCTCAAGGTTCAAAGCACGAATAGATTCCGCATTTCCCGCAGTACCAAATGCTTCAAATCGCTCCTTACAAATCTGTCGCATCGCCAGAGTCGCGGTTTTCAAATACTTCCTAGGATCGAACTCTGCCGGATTTTCCGCCATAAATCGGCGAATAGCGCCAGTAGATGCCATTCGCAGATCAGTATCTATATTCACCTTTCTTACACCATGCTTGATCCCTTCGACAATTTCCTCGACAGGAACACCATAGGTTTCCCCCATATTTCCACCATGCTCATTAATGATTGCTAACCAGTCTTGAGGTACTGATGATGAACCATGCATCACTAGGTGGGTGTCGGGAATCCGAGCATGAATCTGCTTAATTCGATCTATAGCCAGAATATCGCCAGTCGGGGGACGAGTAAATTTATAAGCACCGTGGGATGTGCCAATGGCAATTGCCAACGCGTCGACATGAGTCTTGCTGACAAAGTCAGCCGCCTCTTCCGGGTCAGTGAGTAGTTGAGAATGATCAAGCACCCCTTCCGCACCGACACCATCTTCTTCCCCAGCCATTCCCGTTTCCAATGAGCCGAGACACCCTAGCTCTCCTTCCACTGAGACGCCACAGGCGTGTGCCATTTCAACAGCCTGCTGCGTGACTTCGACATTGTACTCGTAACTCGCTGGCGTTTTACCGTCGCTCTGCAGAGATCCATCCATCATCACAGACGAAAATCCTAATTGAATCGATCGCTGGCATACCGCTGGTGATGTGCCATGATCTTGATGTACGACTACGGGAATATGCGGATACTGCTCTACAGCAGCCTGAATGAGATGGCGCAAAAAGGGAGCACCCGCATAGCTTCTGGCACCCGCCGAAGCTTGGACAATCACTGGAGAGCTGGTTTCATCCGCAGCTTGCATGATTGCTTGCATTTGCTCCATATTATTCACGTTGAACGCGGGGCAGCCATATTGCTTTTCTGCCGCATGATCAAGCAATTGTCGAAGAGAAATGATCGCCATGTTGTTTACCTTAAGCCTAGTTAGCCTGCCGATTTAGGGGCAGTTACAATTAAATTTCAATCGAGAATGTTTTCAATATTCGTTACTTTAGAACGCGTTAGAATGTGTTGAGCACAGAAATAACGCAATAGTCCCAGCTAGTTCTCATCACCAGTAGCTCATCATCTCGCAGGGTAGAGACACTCTGGAGTATAACATTCAGCCTATCTCCGAGCCCCATTAACTCTGTTCTAATATGGTGACTGCGGGCAGCTTCTTTCCCTCAAGAAACTCTAGAAAGGCGCCGCCGCCGGTCGAAATATAGGAGAGACTCTTCTCCAAACCAAAACGATCAACAGCCGCCAGCGTATCTCCGCCACCCGCAATCGAAAATGCGGTGCTCTCCGCAATAGCAAGACCCAACGCTTTGGTACCCGCGCTAAAGTGCGGAAATTCGAATACGCCTACCGGGCCATTCCAGACGATCGTGCCCGCAGTTTTAAAAAGGTTTCTATAGGATTCTGCGGTCTCTGGCCCCACATCCAAAATCAGCTCATCAACTTCAACCTCTGAGAGAGCTCGCGATTGAGCGACCGAGTTTTCATCAAACGACTTGGCAACCGCGACATCCACAGGTAGAGCGATCTTCGCTCCACCCGCTTCAGCTTTATCTAATAGGGTTTTGGCAACGTCTACTAGATCGGGTTCGTAGAGCGATTTTCCTACGTCATACCCAAGCGCTGCGATGAACGTATTTGCAATGCCGCCACCCGGAACAAGCACATCGACCTGTTCACATAGTGTTTCCAATACAGTCAACTTGGTAGACACCTTCGCGCCTCCAACAACGGCAATCGTCGGTCGGGCAGGTTGCTTCAAAGCTCTACCTAACGCATTCAGTTCTGCAGAAAGCAACGGGCCTGCACAGGCTGTTTCTGCATATTTTGCGACACCGTGGGTCGACGCTTGCGCCCGATGCGCAGTTCCAAATGCATCCATCACGAAGACATCGCAAAGGGTGGCATACTGCTTTGACAGTGAAGCATCATCCGACTTTTCCCCGGGATTGAATCTAACGTTCTCCAGCAGACAAACTTGACCAGGTTGCACATTCGGCGTTGTCTGCAGATAGTTGGAAACTAACGAAACGGTCTGCCCCAGCGACTGTGTCAGATAGTCAGCGACTGGGGCGAGTGAATACTGCTCATCGGGCTCACCCTCTACAGGCCGACCCAGATGCGACATGAGAAGCACCGCTGCATGCCGGTCAATCGCCTGCTTGATCGTCGGCAATGATGCCAGAATTCGGCTATCTGACTGTACTTTTCCGTTGCTCAACGGGACATTTAAATCCTGACGGATCAGCACACGTTTGCCGGAAAGGTCAAGATCTTGCATGTTTAACATCGAAGCAGCTCCTCGTTTCTGGTTAGTCTTTCGCCAGCAAGGTACGCAGTGCATCAATTGCGCTCTCAACCGTGATACCGAGATGCTTGTACACTTCAGACGCCGGAGCAGATTCTCCAAATGAGTCAATGCCAAGTATCAACCCTTCATGGCCAACATATTTCCACCAACCTGCGGTTACCCCCGCTTCGATGGCCAGCCGCTTAGTTACACCGGAGGGCAGCACAGATTCCCGATAGGCTTCATCTTGAGTATCAAATCGATCCGTACTCGGCATGGAAACAACCTGAATGCGGCGGTCCGGCAAAGCCTCAGCTGCCGCAGTTGCCAGCTCCACTTCGGTGCCAGTGGCGATGACCACGGCTTCCGGCTCGCCCTCGCATTCGCGCAATATATAACCTCCTCGAGCCACATTTTCTATCTGAGACGAATTTCGTTCCTGATGTGCGCTATTTTGACGCGAGAAAATCAGCGAAAACGGTTGGTCTTTTGACGCCAGCGCCTGCTGCCAGGCAATCACTGATTCGACGGCGTCACAGGGGCGCCACACTGACATACCCGGAATCATTCTAAGGGTAGCAGTTTGCTCTACCGGTTGATGCGTCGGGCCATCCTCTCCTACCCCAATCGAATCATGCGTAAACAAGAATAAGCTCGGGATCTTCATTAATGCCGCCATTCTCAACGCATTTCTCGCATATTCGGAAAACATCAAAAAGGTGGCACCGTAGGCTTTGAATCCGCCATGTAATATCATGCCGTTCACGATGGCTGACATTGCAAACTCTCGAACACCAAAGTAAACGTAGTTGCCCGCATGGTCCTCTTGTACATCAGTCGAACCAGACCAAATACTGTAATTGGAACCTGCTAAATCAGCGGACCCTCCCAGCAGTTCCGGAAGCAATGGCCCCAATGCATTGAGACTATTCAAGGATGCCTTTCGCGTTGCAATAGTTAATGCCTCTTCATTGATCCGGTTAATCTCCAGTGCAGACTTTTCCACCCAGTCTGCTGGTAGCTCTCTCTGCAGTCTCCGTTGTAATTCCGCGGCAAGATCCGGGTAGGCAGATTGATAAGCTGCAAAAGCTTGATTCCACTTCGCCTCTCTTTCCTTCCCTGATTCTCTAGCATCCCATTGCTGCTTGATCTCAGCAGGAATTTCGAAAGCGGGATGCGGCCAATCCAACTCTTTACGCGTCAATTCCACTTCCTCCTCCCCGAGAGGAGCGCCATGACTTGCCCCTGTACCCGCCTTGTTTGGTGAACCAAACCCGATCGTTGTTTTGCAACAAATCAGCGTCGGTTTACTCGTTTCATTTTTCGCCGCCTCAATCGCATGCCTCAAAACCTCAGGATCATGACCATCAACATCCGGTACGACCTGCCAGCCATACGCCTCAAATCTTCCTACCGTATCATCGGTAAACCACCCTTGTACCTCACCATCAATGGAAATACCGTTGTCATCGTAAAATGCAATCAGCTTACCAAGCCCTAATGTACCTGCCAACGAGCAGGCTTCATGAGAGATTCCTTCCATTAGGCAACCGTCCCCAAGAAATGCCCAGGTATGATGATCAATAATGCTGTGTTCAGGTCGATTGAATTGTGCCGCTAGCGTGCGCTCTGCCAGTGCCATTCCTACCGCATTAGTAATGCCTTGACCCAACGGTCCGGTGGTCGTCTCGACCCCTGGCGTGTATCCGTACTCAGGATGCCCGGGAGTTTTCGAATGCAGCTGTCGAAAATTCCTGATTTCATCAATATCCAAATCATATCCTGTGAGGTGAAGCAACGAATAAATCAGCATTGAGCCATGACCATTCGACAAAACAAATCTGTCGCGGTTAACCCAGTCAGGATTAGCCGGACTGTGCTTCAGGTAATCACTCCACAACACTTCAGCGATATCGGCCATACCCATCGGTGCGCCGGGGTGACCACTCTTTGCTTGTTGAACTGCATCCATGCTCAGAGCGCGGATAGCATTGGCTTTTTGACGACGACTGATATTGGTCATTTTGGAGGGGTAATAAAGAATGGTAACTTAGGTAGAACACAGCGACAGGAACCGGCAATTAAACCAAACTCTGCCAGACCGAAGAATAATTTCCGGCCAAAAACCACTAATTCCTTTGAATTGAAGATGCAGGCAATTTCGACCTGGCTGCGTAGAGCCAAAGCGAAGGCGGCGTACTCTAGCGCGAAAATGGGGCGTCTCAGGCTCAAATTCTATCGGTCAGGTAGTAGTCGATGGTTCCCAAGCGTTGCGCTCAGAGGGAGGTTTTTACGGTGGCCTATTTTAAACCGACCTGCCGCTATTTGATAACCTAGATACTCCAGCTAACGAAGTTTTTTTAGCACGACCCTCGATTCTTTCGGATAGATCGAATTAGAGAGGAGAATCCGATTCGAATCGGTTGAGATCAATCCAGCTGGACCACTGCGAAAGTAGCCTAGGATTGCTCGCCGCCACAACCGATCGTTTTCTGAGGCTCGCACAATCCAGTGGCATACCGGATAACGACGTCGCGGCGCCACCAGCCTCCACCAAAATCAGATATCCGGCTGCGAAATCCCACAGTTTTTGCCCGCCGTGTAAATAGAGTTGAACGCGCCCCGAGGCCAACCAGCACCACTCCAAGACTGAAGTTCCGAGATTCCGTTGGGAACGATAAGGCGGCGACCTGACTAACCTGACAGCCAGCTCACCCACTAAACGCTTGTAGTCCACGTTTGCAATACAGTCTTCCAGTGTGTCGGCACATTCATCGCTTCTTATCGGTTGGTCGTTTAAAAATGCTCCTACCCCTGCTTCAGCACTAAAGCACTCTTTTCTAACCGGGTCGTAAATCACAGCGATCACCGGTTGTCCGTCGATCACCAGTGCCAAAGAAACACCATAACAGAGAAATCCAGCGGTGAAATTAGTAGTGCCGTCTAATGGGTCGATAACCCAGTAACCATTTTCGCTAGTTTCACAGACTTCCACCTGGTCGGAGTGCTCCATCTCCTCGCCAATCAATCCATATTGCGGCCATTTTGCTTGTAAATTTTCAAAAAAAGTCTGTTGTAGATTCCGATCTACTTTAGTGACATAACTTCCGTCACTTTTGTGCTCAGGAGAGATCCCTCCAGCTAGCAGGTCGTTATTTTCCTCGGCGATAGAAACGACCAGTTCACTAACTGAAAGTCGTGATGGTGTTTCCGTTCCGGTCACCGAGCGATTCCGGGCTTATAATATTTGTCAGAAAGCTGCTGCAGGTCAGGTATGACTCCCAATCCGTCTGACAGGGTGACACAGTTGCTCATGAATCGGAAATCGGGTTTTTGTGCTGCAACCGGTTGATCGGTTATCTCTACTACCCTAGGCGGGCCCAAACTCGTTAATGCAAAAAAACCTTTTTTACCTGCCGAGGCTAGCGGCCAAAGTACGACCATTCGTTCGTAATCGCTGCCAGCCTTCACACCAGCATGCAATGCGGAGATATCAAAAAGCGGAACCTGAAACTCCCGCCATCCAAATTTGCCGCATAAGAAGGGCATAGATTCCTTGAAGTCCGGATCGGGCGCATCCAATGGTGAGGTTCCAAGGATTTGTGCCACCATATTCACTGGAACGAGGACCTGGAAGCCCTGGGCATTGAGTGAGAGAACCTGCATTATTTGGAGTGTAACTTATAGTTGGAACTGATCACCAAGTGCCGATCATACACGTACTGGCGCAAAGATTCGGTAGCAAGGAGACGAAGAAATTAACGATCATTAGTGAATAGTACGTCGGCTATCGACTACCTGTCGCATCAATGCGTCCAGAGATCCAATGTTGTATGGCTTCGTAATATAGCCATCAGCCCCAAGAGATAGTGCCCTTTGTTTATGCTGGTCACCGGATCTGGAAGTAATAATGATGACCGGCAAGCCCTGATAGCGGCTATCTTTACGAAGCTGCTCAAGCAACTCATATCCGTTCATTCGCGGCATCTCAATGTCAACCAAAGCCACGTCAACCGTGGTATCTTCGAGCACCTCGAGCGCGTTCACACCGTCTATCGCTGATACTACCTCCAGGCCATCAGCCTCTAAGTCACGTTGCATAACCTTACGCACAACCAGAGAGTCGTCAACGACCAATACGCGATTTAGTCCGCTGGCTTCTTCATCCTGCTCGCTACGCTCACCAGGTAATGTGGTATTGCGATAACGAACAAAAAAGACTTCAGGATCCAATACCATGGTAACCGTGTTATCACCCAGAATGGTTACACCTGAAAATTCCGGAACTGATAGCAACTGTCTACCAGCGGTTTTACTCACGATATCTACTGCATCGCCAAACTCGTCAACTTCGAAGCCTGCCAGTCTGTCAGCAAGTCGAACCACCACAACAGGGATATTTTCTTTTTCAGGAGTTACGAAATGATCACCCAGTCGTTGCCGAACACTAATGAGAGGAATCTGCTCTCCCTCCAAAGTCATAAAACGTTGATCGTCGTCATGGGCAATGTCTTCCGTGTTCACTCGAACTAATCGGTAGATCGAGCGCGACCTCAAAGCAAATTGCCATTGGCCTACGTGCACCAGGAGTGCCTGTGTCACAGCCAGGGTAACAGGTAGTCTGAAGTTGAAATTTAAACCTTCACCAGGCTTATTGTTCAGCGCCATGGAGCCACTCAAATCTCGAACAGCCTGGTAGACAACATCCATACCCACGCCTCGACCCGACTCCATACTGATCTTTTCCGCAGTAGTAAAACCGGGTTGCGTTACTACCTGAAGCATATCCACTTCAGTTACCTGCGCAGTGGT
Source organism: Acidiferrobacterales bacterium (assembly GCA_019633985.1). Taxonomy (GTDB): domain Bacteria; phylum Pseudomonadota; class Gammaproteobacteria; order Arenicellales; family Poriferihabitantaceae; genus VYFG01. Next base: position 55,320 of record JAHQWE010000061.1, read on the forward strand.
TTCCACCATACCAAGCTCCACGGCTCGGGCAGATAGCTTTGCGACGTCAAGGCCTCTACCATCGTCTGAGACGTCAACAACTAATTCCGTACCTTGCTGATTCAGCTCGATCTTTATGACTGCTTGCGTATTTTTTCCCGCAGCCTTTCGTTCCTCTGGCGTCTCAATGCCATGGGCAATGGCATTTCGAATCATGTGCTCAAAAGGCGCCATCATAGATTCGATGACTTGTCTGTCTACATTGATTTCACCGCCCACGAAATCCAACTGAACCTGTTTACCCGCCTGTCGGGCAGATTCACGAACCAGATAGCGCAATCTGGGAACATAATCAGCAGCGGCAACCATTCGCGCACTCATGAGGCCACTTTGTAACTGCTGGCCCAAATGTTGCTGCTGTTGAAGCGCTCCTGATAGATTAGACGTTCTGTTGCCCAAACCACGTTCTACTTTGGCCAACTGATCAAGCAACTCCGTTACTTCGCGTGACTTCGCCTGCAACTTTGAATAGCGATCCAGCTGCAGAGGATCAAACTCTTCCTCAATGGTGACGGTTTGTTCTTCCGGTCTTGCGCGAATCTGCGCTTCTGCTTCGATTTCAAGATCCCTTAAGCCTTCACGCATTGAACTCATACTAGCGCGCAATAAATCAAGATCCATTCTAGTGGCTTCGAGATTATTCTGTAATTGCGTTCTACCCAGGCCGAGTTCACCTGAAGCATTGATTAATTCCGCGAGTTTTTCACTGGCAATGCGCAGACTGCCTCCCGTTGATTCGTCTTCCGCTAGTGCTTCACCTTCGGAAAAACTAGTGACAGGCGTCCAACTTTTTTTTTCACCACCAAACTTAGGAGCGACGTCCTGGAGGTCGGCATCTAGATGGTCGATGTTAGTCGCGGTCAAATTCATCACCTGATCATCCTCCACCAATGATGAGAATGTCGTCTCGCGGTTCAATCCAGCCAGCCCGTCTTCTAAGGATGAAGAAAGATTCGACCCTTCTGATGAAGCGGTGGACAATATTGCATTCTCACTGAGTAACGCAGCGCCGTCATTGTCACTATCCAGATCTTCGACCTCTGATTCAGCGGTTACAACTTCGTCCGCTTCAATATTGACGTCCTGACCTGTGGCATCAGTTATTTCTTGCGATGCTTCTTCTTCATTCTCTTCTTCTTCATTAAGAAATTGCGCAATCTTCTTGCGAAGGAGTGCAATATGGCCGGTCCTGTCGGTCGGCACAAATCCCAAATCTGCGGCCAATCCGTCATGCATTTCTTCGATCAGCTCCAACAGACCGGAATCGCTCACATCCTCATCAGGCTTCAAACTATCCAGAAGCGACTCGATACTATGACTGAGGCCGGACACACCGGTGTATCCCGTTGCCGCAGCACTGCCCTTCAACGTATGAAATTCTCTTCGCACACCGCCCAGAATTTTGTGATCAACGCCTTGATCTCTCCACTCCATGAGGTGACCATTCAGGCGATTCAGAATCGTCTCGGATTCCTCAAGAAATATCTGCCGGATATCTTCATCGATATCGTCTTCAATCTCAGATTCTTCTACCTCCATTACCTGTTCAGCAGAGCCCAATTGCTGTTCCGCTGGTTCGGTGATCGCTTTCAGTTGTTGCTCTGGCGAAGGCTCAATACTTTCTTCGGAGATAATCTGGGGTTCGCTCTCAGAGCTCTCAGAATCCGAAACCTCGGACAGTGCAGGAGATGGAACTGGTTCTGAATCAAGTTCAGTTGCAGAATCTTCGTTATCAGCCGCTTCCTCATCAGCCGTTTTCTCGGTCTCTTCCAGTGTGGAATCCGGAGCAACAAGTGGCAAAGCAGTTTTCGACCCAGACTCAGAAATATCCAATTCTGAATCAGATTCGTTTAACTCGGGCACCCCCCTTTGACGATAGTCAAGCAATCTGGCTGCCAGGTTTGAATCGTAGCTTCCGATATTTTGAATCTGTAAATGCGCATCTTTCAGTAACGACAATCCTTCTCTGAGCGACTCAACAATTTCTGGTGCAACAGCCTCGCCCTCGATTTGTATTGCGTTGAGCAATGTTAAATCATGCTCTGCACAATCAGCAGCCTCATCGAAACCCAAATTTCTGCAGTTGCCAGCTAATGTGTGAATGCAGTTTTCCACTGCATCTTTCGTTTGATCGATCTCTTCCTGCGTCAATGCGTCGTTCGAAAAGGTGTCAAAGCTTTTCTGTAGCAAATTGATGTGATTACCAAACTCCTCGACGAAGATGGTTTTCAGATCATTGTCAAGAGTCTCCACTGCGGAAGCTCCTGACTCACTCCCACTATCTGACAACGAATCTTGATCTTCATCTTTCCCTCCAGCGGGTGACTCAGCTAACGAGGTTGCATACTCTGCCTGCTGTCCCATCGCTTCGTTTGCTAAGAGGGCAGCATATCGTCCCTCCCACGCATCAACGTCCACGTTATCTGATTCAACAGATCCATGGGTTTCTCTAAGCTGTCGGATCAACAATCCTAGAAAATCTTCTTTGTCCGCAGAAAGGGAAATGTCACCTGACGCCAGTTGACTGGTCACATCAAGTCCGATTTGCGATAACTGCGCGAGCTTATGATGTTCATTCAACCCAGGCAGGTCTGGAGCCTCACTGTTGGAGAGAGCGGAAAATGCTTTGATCATCGAAGAAGCGCTGGAGACATCCGAGGTGCTCAAAGATTGTCTGGCGTCTTCCAGATCTTTGATCATTTTTGAGCGCGTCTCCAAAAACTCCTTTCGCTCTTCATCCTCGCTGTCTACGTCACTTTGATGAGTATCTTGCGCAAATCCAGCGCCGGTTAAATCGATCCGAGAAAGCTTGTCAGCAGCGGTGTCGAGAAGTTGATTGGAATTGTTTTGCTTTTGCGAGATGTTATCCGCCGCCACGTCGAGCGCGGCAATCGCGTAGGCGAGATCTTCAAATGCTGACTCAACCGACGATCCCTTGTGATCCTTGCCATCAGTAGGCAACTTATTGATCACCTCACGCACTGCTTTACCCAATGTTGCGGCAGAATCAGCGCCCACCATAGAGAGGGATGCATTCGTTTGCGCCATTTGCGTATCTGCAATCTCAACCGCTTCGATCAGGCTCGACTCTGGCGCCAGTCCATCTCGCAACATATTAATAGATGTTTCGACCGAACTAAGCGTATCTCGGATTTGCGCTACAACGGCAGATCTCGCATGCTGATATTCAACTTGAGCAATCTTCTCAACCTGTTGCACGCGATCACGGCTGGATTCTGTCTGCCCAATCAGCGCAATCAATTCTTCCTGATGACTGTCTACCGAATGATTCCAGGTAACATCAATACTATCCGGATTAGAGACTATATCCCGCAAGAACAACAGCGCAGAAGCAATCTTTATATCAGCAGCAGTCTGCTGAATTGAACTCTCAGACTTATCTACCGTTTCTACGGCCTTTACGATGTTGTCCACCAGCTTCTGAATCGGTTCGACCCCATGGGTCTCAGCACTTGAGGAAAGTTTTCCTAACTTGGCGGAAAATTCAGACATAATGCGATCTTTTGAATCGCCTTCGTAACCCGCGAAGCTCTCGCTAACTAAGATCTCAACGTCATCGAAATCAGCCGGACCGAAATCATTCTTAACCTTTTCAAGCTTGGCAGAAGTTTCAACCAGAATTTTGTAATCGGCATCCATACCGCCAAACCACTTGGCCAGTTCCAAATCCTGTTTGATCTTGTTAATGCTCTCAGAAGAAGTGTCTTCAACGCTGCCAATATAAAACAACATTTTTCGCAACAGATCATCCGGTGGATCTGTCGCAATATTTGCAGCAGACTCCTCTTCGAGGCGCGAGATTTCCTCATCCAGCTTGGCAAACTGAGATTTAATCTCGTTTGCCGTTTCAAGCTCGCCCGTTCCTACTGCATCCACAAATCCACTCGCAACCCACCAGAGTTGCCTGGAAACATCTAACGAGCTGACCTTTCCTAAATGCTGTAACAAGTTACTAATTTTGTGCAGAGCGGTCTTTCCTTCACGGCCTTTCATGGCACCAATCAACCACTTCAGTAAAGCACGGCGATATTTCTTCCGCAGCTGCGTGACCAATCGAACCCTGAGATCAACGGGAATCGGTTTTCCGTTATACCCCTCTTCACCGATATCGAGTAAATCCAATGGTGGGGTGAATAAATCAAAACTGGAGATTCCTTTACTGCCAATCAACTCGCGAACATTGTTGATTTGATCAGCCAGCACAAGCGGTGAAACGGGCTGTTGTCTCGCGATAGCATCAACGTAGCCTTGAAGAGCTTCCATACCTCGGCGAAATACTTTTAATCCCCTTGCCTTTTCCCCCATCGTTTCCGCAGAAGAAATGTTACTGCAAAGTGTCTCTAAATCCTGAGCAAGCATTCCCGCTGCTTCCAGCTCCACCATCAACAACGATCCGTGAATTTGGTGAAGATTTTTTGGAGCACCCTTCAATAGGCCATAGTCATCATCGCGCTCTACTTGCACGACTTGACTCATCACTGCATCCATGGACCCTTCTAGGGCATCCTTGATCCAGTTAAATGTTTGCGGATGTGGGACGGGTATAGTCATGTTTAATTTCCAGACGCAAATTCAACCGTAGTAACCATTGTGCCAGACAGCTAGCCTGGCAATTGGAAACCAGCTACCGATTGGTTTAACCTGTCAACAACGTCCCTTACCTGACCCAGCGCCGCTGCTACTTGCGACACGCTCAAATCAGCTTGTTCGGTTGCTGACTTGAGATTGTTCATTCGAGAAGATACCGTTTTTGCCACTGTGGACTCTTCTGTTGCTTCAGATGCCACACGTTCGATTGCGTCATATAATTCCTGACTGATTCGTTCGATTTCATCGAGCGCCTGACCGGCTTCATCGGCCATTTTCGCACCGGTTATTACTTCCTCGGTGGTAGTCTCCATCGAACTGATTGCGTTATTCGCATCCTGCTGAATATTTTTAACAAGCTCAGTAATTTCGCTAGACGCTCGTGCTGACCGGTCAGCCAGTCGCTGAACCTCTTCGGCAACAACTGCGAACCCTCTTCCTGCCTCGCCCGCCATCGCAGCCTGTATGGATGCATTGAGTGACAGCACGTTTGTTTGTTCTGTTACGTCCTGAATCAGGTTAACGATCTCGTTGATTTGTTGCGAACTTTCACCCAATCGCTTTAATCGCTTCGCCGTATCCTGAATCTGGTTACGCGTGCTGTTCATACCCAAAATGGTATTCCTAACTGCCGAGGCACCTTTCTTTGCAGATTCCGCTGTAACTCGCGCACGTTCTGAAGACTGCAACGCCGAGCCACTCATTCGTTCCATCGTTAAACTCATTTCCTCGATCTCTTGCGCCGCGTTCAAAATTTCTTCAGATTGCGCATCGTTACTGGTGAGTAGTGTTGCGATCATCTCCTCTGAGTCTTCCGTTGTAACAGATACGTCGTTGGAAGCTGTTTTGATACCATTAACAAGGATGCGCATCTCACCGATAGCAAAATTCACGGAGTCAGCGATTGCCCCGGTGACTTCGTTCGTTACCTGCGCCTCAACGGTCAAATCGCCCTGCGCCAGATCACCCATCTCATCTAATAACTTGATAACAGCGTCTTCTGAACGCTTGGTTCGTAGATTACTAATATGTTCCTGTTTCGAAGTGTGCCGGATCAACGACCAGATCAGGCCCAACAAGCTGAAGAAAGCGATAGCGATCAATAACTCGGGAATATAGTCCGTTAATTCTTTGTCAGACACGCTGTGACCGTCGTCCACTACGCCGAGCAAGTCTCCGGTCGCTTCCTGTAATTCCTCAGAAAGACCTTTGATTTCATCCGCGGCGCCTAATACGGTTGAGTATTGACCAACGTTTCCAATGATGCTGTCTGCACTTGAGACCAGCATTTGGTAAGAAGAGTCGATGGTTCCAAGATTACTCGCCACGGCGTCACCGCTCATGGTTCGTATATCATTGTTCACCTGACCGAATTGAATCACGTCCTTCGCAAACTGCTCGGCAGCCTCTTCCCAACCTGCGGACCCCATCGCAAACTGGTTCGCGCTCGCTTTAATTCTCTGGGTTAAAAATCGCTGCTCACCGCCGACGTTGATTAACTTGAGAGACGCTTCATTTTGAATCAGCTTGTTCACAATCTTGTCTGACTCAGTCAGTAACTTCGGCGTAACCTCATTCACCATTTTCACCTGTTCCATGGTGTTATCAATCACGCTTCGATTCCCCAGAATCAAATCGACCTGTGAACCTAGTTCAATCCACTTTTTCGAAATAGTGCTGGCAAGCACACCGACATCTTCAATCGCTTCCGGAGCATTTGGATCTAGCACAGACGAATTCATCACTGAAACCTGACCATCCACCCTTCTTCTCAATGTGGTCAGTTTTTCAAAAGCATCTGGCTCTCCGTTTACCAAACGCAGAGTCTGGTAGGCGATATCTTTATTGTCTAGTTCGATAGATAAAACATTATTCGAGATTTGACTGCCGACTGACTCTACTTCCAGACCCCGATAGTAGTTAAGCAAGAAGGCCGCTGAAGAGACGATCAGTACAATACCGAAAACAACCGCCTGCCAGTTGAATCCAACCGGAGGAATCTCTTCATCAAGCTCGCCATCGAATAGGTCATCCATGGGGTTTTCCCCATCTTCAAACCCATCGTCGAGGCCCATCGCCGCAGCGCCGGCCATCATCTCTTCGAAGGCTTTTTCATCGCTTTCCGTATAAGGCAGATTTTCGTCCTGACCCTCTGGTTCAAAAAGCGATTTCTCCAGTTCGTTAAGCTCGTCGCCCTCTACTGCAGCACCCATATCATTTTTCGCTTCGAACAATTCGCTTTCCTCCATCTCCTGGAGCTCTTCGAAAATTTCGTTTAACGCTTCTTTCTCAGTTTTATCATTCATATTGTTCAGCCTCTCATCCGCTTACTCAGATGACACCCACCTTCTGTTAAATGTAAATAGCCATGCTGGCGCCAGGAGTCTCCCGATTCGCCAATCTTTCTTTTTTCCGCTACTGCGTAAAATCTGTTTACGTAGTTTTCCCAATTTTCTCTAGTGTGTGACGTCATCGCCGAACGCTTGACTTTCCTCAGCGATGGCTACGAAATCTTGATCGTTGCAAAGTTGCGTCACATCGATGACGTGCCAGATGTCCTGATCAATCACCACACTTGTACTAACACAACGCGACAGTCTCGAAGGCAGCTTCTGCCCCGAAAGATGTTCCAGTTCCTCGGGAAAGGATTTCAAGCTCACCTTACTATCCAATAAGATGGCGCTTTTCAGCTGGGCATCAGGCAATCGAAACAAAGTCGCGGATCGCATTGATCTCACTGCAGTAAACCCGAGGTACGCACCAATATCTACCACCGAATAAACTTCACCTCGTACATTGGTAACCCCTCGGACCCAGGATTGGACCCATGGAATAGGCTGGATATCTCTTTCCGGCAGGATTTCGAACCCCCCCATAAACGGGAAAACCAGGTTTAAATCACCTACATTGAATGTAAAGCCTCGCCATTCCTCCTGCGTCTTCTCTGGCTGCTCAATGGCAGCGTCGCCCATGGATAGTGAGGCAAGAAGCTGCAGTTGCTCAAGCGGTGTTGAATTTTGAGACTGTACAGAATTACTCATTTGTTACCTTAACCAACCCCAAACTCTTAGAAGCGATAGATATCTTGGGTACATCGGCCAGCTTCACCTACAGGTCTTTAAGCTTGTCGATTAGTTCTTGCTTGTCAAACGGCTTGGTGATGTAGCCAACCGCTCCCTGCCTTAGACCCCAGACCTTGTCTGATGCCTTAGATTTTGATGACAAAATAATAACCGGAATGTTGGCTGTTTCAGGATCCCGATTCAGCATACGGGTCGCCTGAAAACCATTTGTTCCGGGCATGACGACATCCATCAAAATCGCTTCCGGCTGTTCCGCCTTAGCGACGCTCAGGGCCTCTTCAGCGTTGCCAACAGACAGCGTATCAAACCCCGCTGCGGACAACGTATTACAAATCAAATGACTATCTGTCGCCGAATCTTCGACAACTAAAATTTTTTGAACTGGCATTTATGAATTACTCGCTAACACTCGGTTCTACATATTTTTCAACCGCACCTAACAAATCCGTCTCGTTAAACGGTTTGTTAATGTACCCTTCCGCGCCCACAATGCTGCCGCGGGCGCGATCAAAAAGCCCATCTTTACTAGATACCATCACTATCGGTGTATGTTGATACTGTTTATTATTTTTAACTAAAGAACAGGTTTGATAGCCATCTAGTTTTGGCATGACGATATCAATAAACACAAGATCTGGATGGAAATCAGTCACTTTGGAAATAGCGTCAAAACCGTCTTCCGCGGTGACCACGTCATAGCCAGCCTGCGTCAACATTTGTGATGCCTTGTGCAGTATTGTCTTACTATCGTCAACAACCAGAATTTTCTTCATATTCTTGATTCTATCTATCGGTTAATTTTGCTCAACCTCTGTTGCCAAAGGCATTTTGGTCTAGCAAATTTAGAACAACCGTATTCCTTCACAGCTAGCGACCAACCCCCGCACCGAACATACCAGAGGAGGTAAGATCGGCTTAATCGAATTGAGACGGTACATAGGCACCTACATGCCAAAGTTGATTCCATGAAACTTCGCTTGGCGTCACGCACTAAATCCAAACGCAGCCGAAAAACAAATTCCAGACCATCCCCAAATGGCTAAAAACACAATTAAGCGAAGGCTGGAAACGTTTAAAACGTTGCCTTCTTTCACGCTACCTGTTGCGACCACCTGACAAAAATTTATTTGCCTTGGCTCTCAACAAGATAGCAACTTTTCTTCTTATTTTTAATTCAAAGGATATAATAGCTTAGAATCAACAATTTGAACAGATCAACGGAAGCAATTTCATCTGTGAATGAGGAAAAAACCATAGAATCGTCCAAATCAAGCGATAACAGCGCCAATATTGACCAAGAGCAAGGCCTTCCCGAGAATCAGCACAAAGAAAGCAAACCCCTCGACGAGAAGAGAAAATCATCTAAAACTGGCAAATCAGCTAGAAAAAAAGCGCGTTCCCGCTCTCGTAGCCAAAATCTCGTTACTGGCCTGTTGCGTCCAAATCCCAGGGATGGCGACCGTTTTCGATGGGTTTTCATTCTCTCCGTTGTCGCGCATCTAGTCATTGTTCTCGGAGTGTCATTTGTTCTCCCAAGCCAGGCGGACTCCAGGTCCATTGCACCGCCTTTACGAATCACCCTGGTCACAGAGCAAAGTGACTCTCCCCCCGAGTTAGCCAATAGTTTGGCGCAATTCGATAGCACAGGTGAAGAGGAAGACTCTGGAGCCCCATTACTACCGACTTCAGGTGGGCAACCGCAACAAAAGCAGGCTGAGAGAGAGAGGAAACTGGTGGCCGAGCAAGCCAACGCAATTTTTAACCCCGATCAGCCCGAGGAGAAAACCGATCCAACTTTGCAAAATTTGAACCGTGACAGCCTAAGAGCTGCCATCGACATTGCCTATCTGAACGCACAAGCAAAGCCGAGAGAGCGTTTTGTCAGCGCCAATGCCAGAGCGTCCGAAATCGCACCTTATCTCGAAAACTGGCGTTTATTGGTCGAACGGGTTGGCAACCTAAACTATCCTGACGCGGCTAAGCGCGCCAAAATTGAAGGAAATCTGGTCATGGACGTAACGGTCAATTCGGATGGGTCCGTTGTTGGCATCAAAATTCTACGTTCCTCTGGACATAAAATTCTCGATGATGGAGCTGAACGGATCGTTCACATTGCTGCCCCTTTCAATCCGTTTTCGGAAGAAATGAAACGAGATTACGATACTTTGCACATTATTCGAACCTGGCAATTTAGCCAAAACACAATTCGTGATGTTACTCGCTAGCGTCTATTTCGTTCATTGAACCGAATGTCATCCAAATTGGATCATCAACACGAAGGTTATCTTGGAAATCAGTTCCTCATTTCGATGCCGCAACTGGAGGACGACAGTTTCTACAAAACGGTCACCTTGATTTGCCAGCACGATCAAAATGGCGCGCTAGGTATCGTAGTGAATCGACTAACAGACCACACTCTCGGCGATATTTACGAACAACTAAAAATTGTACCGACTGCCCCCGGAATCTGCAAAATGCCGGTGTTTGAGGGTGGACCAGTGCATCAGGAATTTGGCATGGTGATTCACAACTATAAGAATAATCAAACTTGGCAATCCACCTTAAAGGTGAGTGAAAGTCTCGCTCTCACCAGTTCGAAGGATATTTTGGAGGATATTGCACGGGGAGAAGGTCCGGAGCGGTGTTTGATGAGCCTAGGCTATGCTGGGTGGGGCCCCACTCAGCTCGAAAATGAAATTCTGAGAAATGCTTGGATCAGCGTACCTGTTGAAGAATCTCTATTATTCGACACGGGGGTAGAAGATAAGTGGCAGAGAGCTGCCAATCTGATCGGCGTGGATTTAAATTTACTGACCACCCAGGCTGGCCACGCTTGAACGGCCGGCTCATCGCATTCGACCCCGGAGAGAAAAGAATCGGGGTCGCAACAGGAAATAAAAAAACGGGCACAACCCAGGCTTTGCCTATGATAAACGCGAAAAGTGGGGAACCTGACTGGCGCGCAATTCATCTTTTGATAGAAGAATGGAAACCAGAAACCCTGGTAGTCGGTTTTCCATTGCACATGGATGGATCTGAAAGTGAGGTTTCCAAAAAGTGCCGGGGATTTGCACAGAAACTGGAGAAAAAAACGCAGCTACCCGTGATCCTGGTCGACGAACGTCTGACATCAGCCTCTGCAGATTCTCTGATTCGAGAAAGTGCGGAATCCGGTAAGTCGCTGTCCCGGAGGCGACAGGAATGGAGAGATAGTCTCGCAGCAGAGTTGATTCTCGGTACCTATATCAACGAGAATCCCGGCAAATGATGAATCCAGTTTCTCTCTCTCCAATCGTTAGCCGAATGGCTGATGAAATCAAAGATCGCAGCCTCGACGCGCCTCTCGTGATTGGGATTCATACAGGCGGCGCGTGGGTAGCAGAGCAACTGCATAGGGAGCTTTGTATTCCTACCAAACTGGGGACTCTAGATATATCGTTCTATCGCGATGACTTTAGTCGGGTCGGACTCAACCCCAAGGTGAAGTCCTCCGATTTACCCGAGGGGATTGAAGATCGAAATATCATTCTTGTCGACGACGTTTTGCATACTGGCCGAACGATCCGCGCAGCGTTAAATGAAATTTTTTCCTATGGAAGGCCCTCCTCGGTAACACTCGCCGTCGCCCTGGAAAGGCCGGGTAGAGAACTGCCGATAGAAGCGGCCGTAGTCGGAAAATCAATCATGCCTTCGGGTAACGAGCAGGCAAGGGTTAGTCTGAAGGACGGGCAACTGAGCTATCAACTGGTTGTTCCTGATAATGGCGAAGCGACTCACTAATCAATGGCCAGGATATCAAACGAACAACTCGCTCACCTCCCCCCAGATGCCGCAATTCAATTTGATGATCGTGGCTATCTTCGTCATTTCCTCACGATTAATGGAGTGCCAAGGGAAGCGCTAATCCAAATTCTCGATACAGCCGAGTCTTTCATGACGTTCGGTGAAAGAGAAATAAAAAAGGTCCCGTTGCTTCGCGGTAAGACGGTGGTGAATTTATTCTTTGAAGCCAGCACACGAACCAGAACGACTTTTGAACTCGCAGCAAAGCGACTCTCCGCCGATGTAATCAATATGAATGCGGCGAGGATGTCTACCAGTAAAGGGGAAACCATACTCGATACTGTGAAAACCCTGGAAGCGATGCACACCGATCTATTCGTTGTGAGAGATAGTGCAAGCGGCGCTTCACATCTGATTGCCAGCCACCTGCCAGAACATGTTCGGGTGATCAATGCGGGCGACGGCAGACATGCGCACCCTACTCAAGCAATGTTGGATATGTACACCATTCGTCAAAAAAAGGGTGGGTTTGAAGGCCTGAAGGTCGCGATCATTGGGGATATTCTCCATTCGAGAGTCGCTCGCTCTCAAATTCATGCCCTGGCTACACTAGGGGTTGATGAAATTCGGGTCATTGGTCCTCGCACCCTGATTCCTACGGAAATTGAAGCAATGGGAGTCACGGTGACAAGCAACATGATGGAGGGCTTGAGCGACATTGATGTGGTTATGATGCTGCGCTTGCAACGAGAACGTATGGACGGCCAGCTTGTTCCTAGCGAACAAGAATACTTTAACCGGTACGGACTCACTGAAGAAAAATTAAAAGCGGCAGACAATGAGGCAATTGTGATGCATCCCGGGCCAATCAACCGCGGGTTGGAGATTTCTTCCAGTGTGGCCGATGGGGAACGGTCGGTAATCTTATCCCAGGTTACGAATGGAATTGCCGTGCGTATGTCGATTATGGCGACACTGATGGGCGGAACAGAGGGAAGTCGATGAGATTGCTAATTCAAGGTGGCAGGATTATTGACCCTCAAAATCAGATCGACCTTACGGGAGACATCGCCATCGAAGATGGATGCATTCTCACTGTAGGGGCCACTCCTTCCGGATTTTCTCCCGACAACGTCATCGATGCGACCGATAAATGGGTCATACCCGGGGTAATCGATCTTTGTACACGCCTTCGTGAACCAGGAGAAGAACAAACTGCAACCATCGCAAGCGAGACGAAAGCTGCCGCCAGCGCTGGTATCACAAGGGTCGTTTGCCCCCCGGATACCTACCCAGTGATCGACACACCGGCTATGGCAAACATGATCAGGGATCGCGCAGATTCGAGTGGCTTTTCCCATGTCCATCCACTTGGTGCATTAACCGTCGGATTGCGCGGTGAAAAACTGACCGATATGGCCATGTTGATGGATGCAGGGTGCGTCGGTGTCAGCAACGGATTGAACGCGGTGGAAAATACGCTAGTGATGCGCCGCGCGCTGCAATATGCATCTACCTATGATATCCCTGTATTTTTGACGCCCCAAGACCCTTGGTTGACCGGAAACGGGGTTGTACATGAGGGTGAGGTCAGCACACGATTAGGTCTGCCCGCTATTCCAGAGGCCGCGGAAACAGTCGGTGTGGCCAGAGATTTAGCGGTGATAGAAACTAGCGGTGCTCGTGCCCACATTAACCTATTATCTTGCGGCAGATCCGTCACCATGGTTGCCGAAGCACGCTCGCATGGCCTGGCCGTCACCAGTAGCGTGGCGATTCATCAATTGCTGTTATGTGAATCCGATATCGGCGCATTTGACACACAGTACAAAGTATTTCCGCCACTTCGCGAAGCAAGTGACCGAACAACGCTTCTCAATGGCGTACGCGACGAGGTCATCACTGTGATCTGTTCCGATCATCAGCCCCACGGCGCCGATGTCAAACTAGCTCCATTCAGTGAAGCTGCAGCCGGCATCGCCGGCATGGAGACCCTGCTCCCTCTGACGCTCGAGTTAGCGCGTCAAGGACATTTCGATATCAGCACCGCTGTTGCAACACTAACCTGTAACCCAGCAGCAATCATTGGAATTGATGCAGGTCATCTTTCTGTGGGTGCAGAAGCAGACATCTGCATTTATGATCCAGAGCAAATTTGGGAACTACAGCAGCACGAAATGGTGAGCCGTGGGAAAAACACACCTTTTTTGAATCGCAAAATCGCCGGGCGAGCCGTCGCCACCCTGTTACGAGGCGAACTCATCTTTTTAAGAGATTAAGAGTTGTTCTTTCTCTAACTCCCCCCATAACCCTTAGTGAAAGGGTAATTTAGAAACTATTGAAGAATAGTGGAAGAAATTCAGCGTGGATTAAGTTCCCGTCAGTTCAATTACCGTTTGTTAATCTGCCGTTCACTTTTCAGTAAGGAAGCGATTGGTAGATTGCGCGCAACTAATAACATCCGAGGTGCTTAATGAGTACGAACAACCGAGTCAGACATATTTTCACTGGTGTAACCGCATCAGCGATACTGACCCTGTCATTAACTTCTATGACTGTGATGGCAGATTCGAGCGGCCACGTCGCGGAGAATCTTCCAGAGATCAACATCACCAATGGTTTTGCTGATCTCGTCGACGCTGTCAAGCCAGCTGTGGTTAACATTTCAGTTACCGGAACCGTCTCCGGCGGTCGTCAAGGGCCCGGGGGCATCCCGCCTGAACTCGAGGAATACTTTAAGCGATTCTTTCCCGATCAATTCCGCTCTCCCAAAGGGGGTGATTCAAAACCATTTGAGCGCAAAACAACGGCGGTCGGTTCTGGTTTCGTGATTGACCCAAGCGGACTGGTTGTCACCAACAACCATGTGATTAATGACGCTGACGAGATCGAAGTAGTCTTTGATGATGGCACCCGCATTCCGGCAGAATTAAAAGGTACCGACAAGAAAACCGATCTGGCATTGCTTCAGATTAAAGGCGACAAACCGTTTCCATTTGTCACCTTTGGTGATTCTGAATCAGCGCGAGTCGGCGACTGGATTGTGGCTATCGGTAATCCATTTGGTCTCGGCGGCACCACCACCAAGGGAATCATATCCGCACGTGGACGTGATATCCGATCAGGACCTTTGGATGACTTTATCCAAATCGATGCGCCGATCAACCGAGGAAACTCTGGTGGCCCCCTGTTCAACATGAAAGGGGAAGTGATTGGTATCAACAGTGCGATTTACTCACCCAACGGCGGCAGTGTCGGCATCGGTTTCGCGATTCCTTCTGCGCTTGCCAACAATGTGATTTCTCAGCTTCGCGATACCGGTACCGTCCAACGTGGCTATCTTGGTGTGCAAATTCAATCCGTCAATGACGACATCGCCGACAGCCTAGGGCTGGATAAAGCGCGCGGTGCCCTGGTTACCCAGGTGATAGAGGATAGCCCAGCTGATGCAGCGGGTCTCGAGGCCGGCGACATTATTCTCACTTTTGATGGTAAGCCGATTGGTGAAATGCGTGATCTTCCAAAAATCGTTGCGCTTACCAAAGCAGAAAAAGAAGTCGACATTGTCGTTTGGCGCAATGAGAAAGAAGTAACGATCCGAGCTTCAGTAGGCGGTAATGCAGAAAGTGAGACAGCCGCTGCGGCTAGCGACGACGCTGGCACAAAGCTGGGAATGACGCTGATACAGGTTGACGATGACAACCGCCAGAAATTTGGCATTGCGGAAGACGTGGAAGGGGTTGTGATATCCAAAGTCGAACCTGACAGTGCCGCTGCCGATCGCGGACTCGCCCGTGGTGAAATCATCCGTAAAGTGGGTAATGCCGAAGTAGCCAACCCGGCGGACGTGATCAGTGAAATAGAAAAAGCTGTGGAGGACGAAAAGTCTTCTGTATTGCTGTTAGTCGAAAGAGATGGCCGACCGAGATATGTAGCTGTCCCACTCGATGAGGAATAGCGGTTAATTTCTCTCAGAAACGGGGGCCTTGGCCCCCGTTTTTTTTGCATGAATACGAACTTACTGTTTGCTGAAAATACAGTCGTTCAACGCGATTTACGGGACTCAGCATTAAATATGAAAGAGTCTGTTCTTCGTCCCTTACCCAAGCAAACATTCCTCACTTCAACCGCGCGTCTTTTAAGATAGACGCTAACATGGAGAATATATCTTCAAGCTGGATATCTACTATAATTGCGACATGAATAGACCTGTAGATATCAGCTACGATACTTCTCCAAAGCTATCGGCTCAACTTGCGCAGCTATGGCCGCTTTTGCAGCGTGAAGTGCAAGAAGAGATCACTAGAGAACCCATTCTCAGCGAATTTCTGATGCCGACTGTGTTGGATCACAGCACATTTAACGGTGCTCTCAGCGCTGTACTGGCGCAAAAGCTCAGTTGTCCTACGCTCTCTCAACTCAGCTTAAGAAAGCTGTGCCTGGAAAGCTACGAAGCCGACCCCACTATCGTGACTTCCGCTTTGCTAGATCTCATTGCGGTTACAGAAAGAGATCCAGCATGCAAACGTATCTCAGTACCCTTTCTTTACTACAAAGGATTCCAGGGATTGCAGCTTTACCGCATCGCAAACTGGCTTTGGAAAAATAATCGTCGAGCCCTGGCTCGCTACATTCAAAGCAGAGTCAGCGAGGTCTTTGCCATTGACATTCACCCTGCAGCAAAAGTTGGCAACGGTATATTAATTGACCACGCAACCAGTATCGTCATAGGTGAAACTGCCGTTGTGGGTAACAATGTATCGATGCTGCATGAAGTGACACTTGGCGGAACAGGGAAGGAAACAGGCGATAGACACCCTAAAATTGCGGGTGGCGTGCTGATTGGTGCGGGCGCTAAGGTGTTGGGGAATGTCTATGTTGGGGAAGGAGCGAAAATTGGTGCCGGTAGTGTGGTGTTAAACGATGTTACAGCGCATTGCACTGTGGCTGGAGTGCCCGCGATTCCGGTAGGACAATGTGGATCAGTCCTGCCGGCGCATGATATGGACCATTCACTTGAAACTGGCGAGTAAACCAGCCCACCCATTGACCTATCTCAGTGCGTATTTGACGCAATGTTGTTAAGTTAATCTTCACCCAATTCGTTCCATACTCATCAGACATACCGACTAAACAATTCAGGTTACCTCTATGCACTCTGAGAAAATACTGTTCGCATTTTTTATTCTGTTGGCGCTCACTCTTAACTTCGGTTTTTTTGTTGGCGATATGTCTAATCCAAACCATCACAATGTGTTTGAGTTGTTTGCCGCGGTTGTTGTTAGCTTAATTGCGACGATCATGAAATTCGGGGATAAATCCCATGTTGGCACCATGCTTCTCGCATCCAGTCTGGTCGCTGATCTCCAGCTGATCGCTGCCTGCATTGTTTGGGCGGTCGCTGTACATGGTTTCTCGCAACCGCTTTCGGAGCACGCTTTGGCTAGTATCGTTTCATTATCTGGTGGTGCCTTACTCGCTAATATCGTTTCAGTATTATTGCTTGCGCTCGAAACCACGATTCATCGTCGATAATCTCTCCGGGCACGCCTGTTTAGCAGATCTCTGATGCAGCAGATTCCATTTTTAATCATGCGCAGGATGCGCACCCCGCTTATCGTACTGATTTGCGCCTACGCAATTGCGGTACTCGGATTTGTGCTCATCCCTGGTCAGGATGATCAGGGACAACCCTGGCGCATGAGTTTCTTTCACGCGTTTTATTTTGTGAGTTACATGGGATCGACCATAGGTTTTGGAGAGATTCCCTACCCGTTTACCGGTGGCCAGCGACTATGGACCCTGGTCACAATCTATACCACTGTGATCGCCTGGCTCTATGCCATCGGCACACTGATTTCTTTGATGCAAACCCCCTTGTTTCGTTCTGCAGTTACACGAAACAGCTTTGTGAGAAGGGTGAAAAAAATACGAGAGCCCTTCTATCTCGTTTGCGGATATGGGGATACCGGTCATGCTCTAGTATCGGCGCTCGCGGAGCTCGATAAACAATGTGTCGTTGTTGATTTATCCTCAGACCGATTGGATGAACTTGAGCTAGAAGAATTACCTAAATACATGCCTGCATTACAAGGAGACGCATCAGAATCTGATGTATTGTTGGATGCAGGCCTGGCTAGTGCGTTTTGCCATGGCGTCATTGCCATCACCAGAGATGATCAGGTGAACTTGAAAATTGCAATTGCCAGCAAGCTGCTTAACAAAGACGTTAGAGTTTTTTGCTGGGCGGAATCCCATGACACCGGAGCGAACATGGCGTCATTTGGAACCGAACATATTATCTATCCTTACGACACCTTTGCGAACTATCTCTCCAATGCCATTAGCCTACCAAG
Organism: Acidiferrobacterales bacterium; assembly: GCA_019633985.1. Lineage (GTDB taxonomy): Bacteria > Pseudomonadota > Gammaproteobacteria > Arenicellales > Poriferihabitantaceae > VYFG01. The sequence continues at coordinate 73,189 of JAHQWE010000061.1, forward strand.
CAACTACCTGCTTCATCAATGGCTCACCGCACCCCGCGGAACGCTTCTGACAGAACCCGTATTCCCTCCACGAGGCAACTGGATTCTGTGTGGTTACGGCCGGTTTGGTAAAGCCGTCTACCAGAAATTAATAGAGCAAGGCTTGTCTGTCACGGTCATTGCTGAAGATCATAGTGAGTGCCAGCCTCCGGCGAATAGCGTTGAGGGCAGAGGCACTGAAGAGAGCACATTAAATGAAGCCAACATTCGCGACGCCGTGGGAATCATCGCTGGTACCGATCATGATGTAAATAATCTGTCAATCATCCTCACGGCAAAGGTGCTTAACCCTGGAATCTTCACGATAGGTCGTCAGGAATACGCCACAAACAATCTGGTTTTTTCGGCCGCAAATTTGGATATTGTTACCAATCACAGCAAGTTGATTTCCAGCGAAGTTCTCGCGTTGATCAATACACCGTTGACCAACGATTTTCTGCTGATGTCTCGTCATCAATCCGACGACTGGTCGAGAGACATTGTAGCGAGACTGCTAGGATGCGTTGATGATGAAAACCCATCGGCCTGGGTTATCACGATTCGACCGAAGAGGACTTCAGCAATTTCGCAAGCGATGGAGAACGGCCAGGAGGTGCAGGTTAATCACATTATTCGTTCCCCCAACCATCGCAAAAAGAAACTTCCCTGTGTGCCATTGCTACTAGCACGCGCTGGCGAAAAAATACTGCTCCCCGACCCCGCTACGGTGCTCCAGCCCTATGACCGTATTCTGTTTGCCGGAAATCCGGAAGCCAAACGCTCAACCGATGCGATCGGCACTTCTCCCGATTTACTGCATTACATGTTGACTGGGGAAAACCGCGCACGTGGAGAAGTATGGAATTGGTTTGCAAAATCAATGAAATCGAAATCATAGCGATCGCCATACTTAAAATGAGGAGCCGGGCTGCTCCAAAAAGGCCAACTCTTTCGGGGTGGACTCACGACCCAAAATTTCATTGCGATGGGGGAATCGACCAAATTCGGCAATAATTTCGTGATGGCGTTCAGCAAACCGCACAAATCCACGAAACATTTCCGTTTCATCCTCCACCGCGTGATCCATTAACGCGTGCATCAGAGACACCGCTTGCTCCTGATCAATCAGATTTTCACTATGTTCAAAAGGCATATAGACGAACAGTCGCTTAATGGTGGGTAATTGTTGATCGAGTCTCATCGCCACTGCTTGCCGGGCGAAACCCAGCGCAATCTTGTCATAAGAGAAAGATTTGCTTTGGCCACGGTACATATTGCGAGGAAACTGATCGGTGCAGATAATACTGGCGAGCAGACCACTTGCGCTCTCGCTCCAGTGGTCCAGCTCACCACAAGCCACTGCGTCCACCAAATCCGAAAATCGATCCTCGATTTCTGCGTCGACCTCCGAATTCTTGCTCCACCAGAGTGCTTTTTTTTGCGCATTAATTTCGACCGGAATCTGAGATTCTCCAAACCAATATCGCAACACGCTGTCTATCGTTTCATTCATATTGCTACAATATCCCGTGTCATTTACCAAACTGAAGCGCTGAAAGATTCGCGCATACCAAGCCAAACCCCGATCAAAACATGACAGACACCAAATCTCAAAACTGATTCTATGGCCATCAGACTATTTCTATCCCTTGTCGCCGTTGCCGGAGTCATGTGGTATCTCGCCTGGTATCAAAGAGCAACACCATCTCAGCGCAATCAGTCACTACGTACTGTTTTACTTTATGGCGTCGGTATAGCACTGTTGCTCCTGGTGATAACCGGAAGAATTCCCTGGCTATTTGCGATCTTCAGCGCGGCAGTACCCTGGATCAGTCGGGCAATGACGGCAAAGAGCTTATGGAATCGATTTCGTAATCCTGCAGGGACGGCTCGTGAAAGCACTCGACAGCAGCAACAGCAAGGGCGATCTATTGAGTCAATGACTAAGTCCGAGGCATTTGAAGTTCTTGGCTTGGATGCATCTGCGACACGGGATGAAATCGTTGCCGCACATCGCAAACTCATTTCCAAGATTCATCCGGATAAGGGCGGCACCGATTACCTGGCGAGGAGCATCAATAAAGCGCGAGAAGTCCTGCTTTCTGACGAGACGTAATTTACTGCTGCCAGCGCTGCATCCGGTTCCTCTTTACGGGCCAGCTTCGAAACAAGCGGGTCAAGCAAAACATTTTTTGTTCATAAACCTTAATTTCGTAAATACATTCCGTTAAAATCCGGTACTCAACCAGACCCATTCACGCGTACCTGGCTATCAAACACCTCTGGTTCAAAATCACTACCCTGGCCGGCTTGCTTCTGGCGTCGATGTGGCCCGCCGCCATGTCGTTGGTAAGTCATCAGCGGACTAACTACTTCAATATAGACGAGAGTCGAATCGCAGCGTCTATCACGCCGTTTATCAAAAATAGGGAGTTTCCTGATTCTATTTCTCTCCCTGATTTGGAGATCGATGGCGCACTGTCTGTGGAGTACACGCTCGATGCGGATTTACAAGGTGAAGCTGAACGACTGTTGCGCAAGTACAATCCAGACTATGGGGTCCTAGTCGCTCTTGATCCTGACACCGGTGAAATACTGGCGCTTGCGGACAGCACAAGAAATCCCACCGACCTCGATCATCTCGCTCTATCAGCGACTTATCCGGCCGCCTCTGTTTCAAAAATTATTACGGCAGTAGCCGGTTTTGAGCAAGGTGTCATCAACACACGTTCAGTGATTCCTTTTAACGGCAAGTCCACAACCTTGTACAAAAAGAATGTCTTCCGTCACAAAGACAATAAATGGACGAGGAAACAACCCTTTAGCGAATCTTTCGCGAAATCAGTTAATGCGGTATTCGGCCGTTTGGGTGCAGTGACGTTAGGCGGTGAAACACTTCAGAACTACTTTTACCAACTCGGGTTCAACGCTAGATTTGCTTCTGATCTCCAGTTTGACAACGGATCGATCGAGCTGGATACCGAAGACGAATGGCAGGTGGCAGAAGCCGCTGCTGGATATACAAGGAGGAATACCCTATCTCCAGTTCATGGTGCTGCGTTAGCGGCTAGTGCTGTAAACGGCGGCCATTTAATCGCGCCGGTGTTGGTATCTAGAGTAACGGGGCCTCAAGGAATCCCCCTCTACCACTACAGTGAGCCCGCAGTATCCCCGGCGATGTCGGCGGAGAGTGCAACCAAATTACAAACAGTGATGCGGGCCACCGTTGCCAAAGGCTCGGCGCGAAAATCCTTCCGACGATTCAACCGAAAGCATTTGGAAGAGGTGCAGGTAGGCGGAAAGACCGGCTCACTCACTGGCTTTTCTCCAAAGGGCAAATACGACTGGTTTGTCGGTTTTGGTAAACTCGGAGACCGTAAAATCGCATTTGCCGCATTGTGCATCAACAAGGAAAAGTGGTACGTAAAATCAGCGCGCCTTGCCAGGGAACTACTTGAATTTCATTTTCGCCCTGATGCGGAAACTGCGGAGAGCTAATTTTTGAAACAGTATCTTGATACCGTGCGAGAGGCACTGGAAGTCGGCACACGTAAATCCAATCGTACCGGGGTCGACACCCTCTCAACCTTCAATATTAACTATGAAATTGACTTGGCAGAGGGTTTTCCCTTACTCACCACCAAGGAAATTTCTTGGAAAAACATCGTTATAGAGAACTTGTGGTTTCTGTCTGGGAAAACAGACATCGCACTGCTTAAAAAACACAATTGCAAATTCTGGGATCCATGGGCCGATGAACATGGCAAAGTCCCCAGTGCCTACGGCAACTTCTGGCGCCATTTCCCGCTACCAGATGGCCAAGTAAACGATCAAATCGCCTACGTGGTCGAAACACTTAAAACCAACCCGATGAGCAGACGTATGGTGGTTTCCGCCTGGGCGCCAGGAAATGCACAAACCAGTGCTCTGCCCCCTTGTCACGCGTTTTGGGTGGTCAATGTGCAAAACGATCAGCATGGTGAACCCCAGATATGTCTGCACCTTACGCAACGAAGCTGTGATATTGCATTGGGCGTGCCCTATAACATCGCTGGATACTCCTTGCTGCTAGAACTGTTTAGTCGATTCTCAGGCATCAAACCGGGGATATTTGGCCATACCCTGATTGACGCGCACATTTATACCGCAAAACCAGATGGCAGCATGTCGGAGTACGATCATATTCCAGGGCTGCATACGCAGTTGACCCGAGAGCCGCGTAAGTTGCCGACGCTAGAGATTGATCCTTCCATTACTTCCTTGGATGATATTGAACCTCTATTGTCGCTGGAAACTGATGAAATCATGGCGAAATTCATCCTCCATGATTACAACCCGCACCCAGCCTTGCAGTTCAAGGTTGCGGTTTAGACTTGAATTCCGCAACGCTGGTTGCACTAGTCCATGTCTCTACCCTCCCCTTTACGTGGCGCAATTGTCGCGATGAACGCAGACAGGGTCATTGGAATCGACGGTGATCTACCCTGGCATTACAGCGCCGACCTAAAGCGATTCAAACAACGCACTCTGGATACTGCCATCATCATGGGACGGCTCACTTGGAACTCAATCGGGGGGAAACCGCTTCCTCGAAGACGCAATATGGTTGTCAGCCGAACCATGGGAGATCAAGTCGATTCCGGGGCAGAATGGTTTACTTCTCTGGAGTCTGCGCTAGAGAGCGTTGCAGAGGACGATGCCTGGGTGATCGGTGGCGGACAACTCTATGCAGCCGCAATGGACTGGCTTAATCTGATCGATCTCACTTTAGTTCCCGACCAAATAGAAAGACAAGACGTCGTTCGTTTTCCTGAAATGAAACAGGATGAATGGACGTTGATAGAAGAATCTCCGCTCGAAGGCGCACCTGATCTGATCAATCAGATATACCAAAGAACACTATGAGCAAGCGAGTGTTTGATAGTTATCATGTGTCAGACGAAGAATTGGCGGGAGTAAAAGATGCGCTGGACCAGGCCAATATTTCCTGGTTTGAAACCGAGAAAGGACGATGGTGGGTGGGTTCCGCGGGAATCTGGGTGAAGGATGAGAAAGACTTTAGTAATGCACGCCAAACTATTGATCAGTTTCAAGAAATATGGAGAGAACGTGTCATTGCCGAATCAGATTCCAACCCCAAACAAATGGGTATTCGATGGAGCCGGGTTCCGGTACTGATTCTCGTAGTCGGCATCATTCTGTTCTTGTTGTCGTTTGGATTTCGTATTTAACTTTACGATCTATTGATGTTTTAAACTCGTTCCAGGGCAATCGCCATTCCTTGCCCAACACCGACGCACATCGTCGCTAGTGCGTAGCGCCCTCCAATCTCATTTAACAGGCGCGCCGCCGTCCCGGTAATGCGAGCACCAGACATCCCCAAGGGATGTCCGAGCGCGATTGCGCCGCCATCGATATTGACGTGTTCCGCATCGTCAGAGAAACCCAGTTGTCGCATGCAAGCCAACGATTGACTGGCAAAAGCTTCATTAATTTCAACGACATCAAAATCGCTAATTTCAAGACCGAGCCGATCGCAGAGTGTTTGAGTAGCGGGCACCGGTCCAATCCCCATTACTCGGGGCGCGACACCATAACTCGCTGCGCCCATCACCCGCGCCACAGGCTGCAAACCAAATTGATCGCATGCGCTCTCAGAGGCAATCAATACCGCAGCTGCGCCATCGTTGACGCCACTGGCATTGCCCGCAGTAACCGTACCATTTTCCTTAAACGGCGTGGTTAAGTTGGAGAGTTGCTCCAGGGTAGTATCGGGTCTCGGATGCTCGTCAAGGTGAACTTTATTACTGATTTTTCTTTTAGATATAACTTCTAGCTCAATAATTTCATTGGAGAATTTACTCTGATCCAATGCGACTCTGGTTTTTTGTTGTGAGCGCCAGGCAAACAAATCCTGATCCTCACGACTGACGGAATATTCCGTTGCAACATTTTCGGCAGTTTCTGGCATCGAATCCACCCCATACTGTTCTCGCATCATCGGGTTTACAAACCGCCAGCCAATCGTGGTGTCGAATATCTCCGCATTTCGGGAAAAAGCACTTTCTGATTTCGGCATCACTAACGGCGCGCGTGACATACTTTCTGCACCACCTGCAATCACCAAATCGGCCTCGCAGAGCCTCACCGCCCTGGCAGCACTTTGAATGGCGTCCATTCCAGAGGCACAAAGCCGATTAATTGTCACACCAGGAATCGTCTCCGACAAACCGGCCAGCAACAGCGACATACGCGCCAGATTGCGATTATCTTCCCCAGCCTGATTCGCACATCCTAAAATCACTTCGTCCAAGTTGTCCCAATCAACGGCTGAATGACGATGCGCTAATGCTCGTATAGTTTGTGCTGCCAAATCATCGACCCGGACAGACGACAGAGCTCCAGCAAAACGACCGATTGGAGTTCGCACATAATCGCAAATAAAAGCGTTTTGGGTCATAGACATTTAAGATGAAAAGAGAAAGAGAGTAGACTGATTCTAATCAGACCATACCTTGGTATTGACGACGTAAGTCATCATCGGCACAAATCAAAACTATTGCTCATCGACTTTCTGCATCAATATATCCCAAACGCCGTGCCCTAGACGTTTACCACGACGCTCGAATTTAGTTTCCGGTCGCCAGTCAGGTCGCGGAGAGAAGCCGCCTGATTGATTGCAGTTGCGGAAGGATTTAAAACCTTCAAGCTGCTCCAGCGCTTCCTCCGCATAGTCCTCCCAATCAGTGGCAAAATGAAAGACACCTCCGGATCGCATTTTGTCGTGAACCTGATTGATAAACCCAGGTGTGAGAATTCGTCTTTTATGATGCCGCTTCTTGTGCCACGGATCCGGAAAGAAGAGCTGAATCCGGTCTAACTGACCGCTGCCTATGGAATTTTGGAGAATCTCCACGGCATCATGGTTAAAAACACGGATATTGCGCAAATCCTGCTCTTCCATCTTGATCAACAGGCTACCCACTCCTGGTGTGTGCACCTCAACGCCAATGAAATTTTGTTCGGGATGCAAAGCCGCCATCTGCGCCAAAGCGTCGCCATCTCCAAATCCGATTTCCATGACAACAGGCGCATCGCGACCAAAGGTCTGTTCGAAATTGACTGGAACATCTTCAGCGTACGTGAGTCCATATAGAGGCCATAGTACCTCCATCGCTCGGGTCTGACCTTTGGTCATTCGGCCTTCTCTTAACACATAGCTGCGGATCGGTCTCTTTTTAACAGTAGGAGTTTTTTCTGAAGGCATACAAGAGGTTAGGTTATGAAACTTGCCGATAGTCGGTTGGCATTGCGTGATAAATGCCGACTCAACCATCGCGCTATACTATGGATTAGAAGAACTAAATTGCAATTCGCGATTCGAGTTAAATGTAGTCGGCATCTCCTTGAAAAGCCATCAGATGCTCGTATTTGCGGAGTCGAGTTATTGCTGACAGTGATTCGCTTATCCCAGATTGACCGAAACCCTCAAACTTGAGCACCAGAAACTCTTCGCACCGCTACCACTAATTATATTTCAATACAGATAACGCCATGTACAACGGACGACCAGTTTATATCGTTGACGGAAGTCGAACCCCGTTCCTCAAAGCCGGCGCACCCGGGCCGTTTGCTGCAGCCGACCTTGCCCTACAGGCCGGGAGACCTTTACTCTCTCGGCAACCTTTTAATCCAGAAGACCTTGATGAAGTAATTCTGGGTTGCGTCGGACCGGAACCAGATGAGGCCAATATTGGTCGCATCGTTTCTCTGCGTCTTGGCTGTGGTGAATCCACACCAGCCTGGACTGTGGCTCGAAATTGCGCTAGCGGTATGCAGGCGCTCGACTCAGCGGCCACGAATATCGCGTTTGGCCGATCTGATCTGATACTGGCGGGCGGCACAGAATCAATGAGCCATGCCCCGGTGCTGTTCAGCGAGCAGTTCGTAACCTGGCTCTCAGGGTGGGCGCGCGCAAAGTCGGTAGGCCAAAAACTGAAGGCCCTTAGACAGCTGAAATTGTCTTCACTGGCACCAGTGATTGGTATTCTGAAAGGACTCAAGGATCCCGTAGTGGGCTTTTCCATGGGTCAAACCACCGAAAAAATTGCGCATCATTTTGGAATTACTCGCGAACAAATGGATTTATTTGCCATTCGCAGTCACGATCGGTTAGCAGCAGCGATCGATAACAACGTGTTTGCAGACGAACTCGTTCCTATTTACGACACTCGAGGCAAAAGCTACACCGAAGACGACGGTCTTCGCCGCGGTTCCACAGTTGAAAAACTCGCCAAACTGCGCCCAGTGTTTGATAAACCAGCAGGGAAAGTTACCGCCGGGAATAGCGCGCAGATTACTGATGGCGCGTCATGGTTACTGCTCGCCAGTGAGGAAGCGATGGAAAAGTATGGGCTAGTCGCACGAGGCCGAATTGTCGATGCCAATTGGGCAGGGCTGGATCCCACCCAGATGGGGCTTGGTCCTGTACATGCCAGCACTCCCATTCTCCAAAACAATCAGCTTGGCTTGGATGATGTCGATTACTGGGAAATTAACGAAGCCTTCGCCGGTCAGGTGCTCGGTTGCCTGGCGGCATGGGAGTCAGAAGATTACTGCCGCGACGAGCTTGGCCTGGAAGCGGCAATGGGAACCCTCAATCAAGAGCGCCTCAATCTCGACGGTGGTGGTATCAGTATGGGCCATCCTGTTGGCGCAAGTGGGGCTCGCATTGTTTTGCATGCGCTTGGGGTACTCGAGCGCAACAACTGGAGCAAGGCGATAGCCACTCTTTGCATTGGTGGCGGTCAGGGCGGAGCAATGCTGATCGAACGGATGCCACAACAATAATTGTTACGCAAAATTACCACTATGAAAAACTGGACGATCGAAAACCAAGACGGCGTATGCCTGTTAACTCTGGACAAACCAGATAGCAATCAAAACGTGCTTTCCGCCGCAATCCTCGAAGAGCTCGCATCCGCAATAGACGAAATAGAGGCGATGCAGCCGTCAGCGTTGATCATTACCTCTGGAAAACAAAGCGGCTTTATCGCCGGGGCTGATGTGAAAGAGTTTACGCAAGTGGAGAGTGCTGAACAGGCACGGAAATTTGTCGGCGGCGCCCATAAAGTCTTTGACCGTATCGAAGCCTTTTCTTTCCCGAGCGTTGCTATGATCAACGGCCACTGTCTGGGCGGCGGCCTTGAGCTTGCGCTGGCTTGCCACTACCGAGTGGTATGCGACGACCCTTCCATCAGGCTGGGCCTTCCGGAAGTTTTGCTCGGGATACATCCAGGGTTTGGCGGCACGGTGCGATTGATCGAAAAATGCGGTGCTCCAGGCGCAATGGATCTGATGCTAAGCGGGCGCACTGTCATTCCAAAGGTCGCAAAGAAAATGGGGTTTATCGACCAGGCAGTGCCGGAACGCCAACTGCGCAGGACCGTGGATTACATGATCCGGAAAAAGCCGCCTGTTAAAAGGGTGACCGGCTGGAAAAAGTGGCTCAACATGGGTCTGTCCAGAGATGTGCTGGCAAAAGTGCTGACCAAGAAAGTGTCCGCTCGCGCATCTGAAGCCCACTACCCTGCCCCCTTTGCCGTCATCCGACTGTGGAAACTGTTTGGTCACAATCGCCAATTGATGCTGAGAGAAGAGCAGGTTTCCGCGATCGAGCTAGTCACCACGCCCACGTCCAAAAACCTGGTAAAAGTATTTTTTCTTCAGGAACATCTGAAAAGCCTTGGAAAAGCAGAAGACGCAGAGCAATTTCAACGTTTGCATGTCGTCGGCGCCGGTGTAATGGGGGGAGATATTGCATCCTGGTGCGCACTGAAAGGGCTCGAGGTCACCATCCAGGATAACAACCCTGAAGCGCTGGCTAGGGCGAGCAAACGGGCTTACGATCTTTTCAAGAAAAAGCTGCGTGATCCTAGATTAGTTCAAAGAGCAATGGATCGTTTTCAACCGGATGTCGACGGCCATGGCGCCAGACGTGCCGACGTGATCATTGAAGCAATCTTTGAGAATGCGGAAGCAAAAATGGGCCTGTTCAAGGAACTGGAAAAGATCGCCGGGCCGAATACGATTCTCTCATCCAACACCTCCAGCATTCCAATTGAAACTCTGGGCGAAGCACTGGAAACACCTTCAAGAATGGTCGGGCTTCATTTTTTTAACCCGGTGGCAAAGATGCAGCTGGTAGAAATTGTGAACGGAGAAAATACAGATAGTGAGGTAAGCCAACGTGCGACTCAATTTGCAAATCAAATTGGAAGACTGCCGTTACCTGTAAAGAGCAGCCCCGGATTTTTAGTCAACCGGATCCTGATGCCCTATCTAATGGAAGCGGTCGAAATGCATAAAGAAGGTGTGCCTGAAGCGGTCATTGATAAAGTCGCGACGGAATTTGGCATGCCTATGGGGCCAATTACCCTTGCGGATACCGTCGGTCTTGATATCTGCCAAAATGTTGCAGCTAACTTAAATGAAAGCTTTGGTGGCGAGATGCCTCAGGCCTTAGTTAAGAAGGTCGAGGCGGGTCACCTGGGCAAGAAGTCTGGCAAAGGATTCTATGAATGGGAAAAAGGTAAACCCAAGAAACCGAAAACCAACGCTAGCTACAAGGCGGCACCAGATCTGGAAGATCGGTTAGTGTTTCGATTTCTCAACGAAACTATCGCGTGCCTGGATGAAAATATTATCGACTCCACTCAGCTAGCTGATGGTGGCTTAATTTTCGGCACTGGATTTGCTCCGTTCAGAGGTGGCCCGGTCAACTACATTTTTGATCAGGGCGTTGACACTATGCGAAACAAACTCGAAAGCCTGCATGAAAAATATGGCGATCGGTTTAAACCCGCCGCGGGTTGGAGCACGCTATCTGCGCCCGATGCAGAGACAAAGTAGGCTCCACTATCTTTGACAGGGCGGAATATTCCACTTAAATATTCCGCCCAACGCGGTTGTAACGTCGATCAGTTTTTCGGGCTCTGTTCGATAAGCCATCGCCTGAAAGTATCCGCCTCCTGGTCAACGGACCTCCGCTCTGTGATTCCCAGAATAAACCCCGCATCCGTTTTCAAAACGTGATCTGTGGGCCGGATCAACAGATTTTGCCCAAGCATCGGATCCACCAAGCCTTTCCATGCCAGGGCAACACCTTGACCTGCAATAGCCGCCTGTATCACCATAGAATAATGGTTCACTACCAGTCGATCCGGTTTGTCTGAAATTTCCAGTGACAAGCTTTGTAACCAGTCCGGCCAGTTGATCCAGCTTTCCGCACTTTCCAGCCAGATCAAATCCGCATATAGGTAGCTATTCCTTCGAAACTGCGCACGGTTTGCTGATAAATATTCTGGGCTACAGACTGGAAAAATCTCTTCAGTAAACAATATATTCTCATTGTCTCTCACTGGGTCTCTGGAATAGTACAAAGACAAATCATGCTCTGTTCTGAGCCCCTCTTTCATATCATCTCTGGCCACAATGCGTATCTGAATCTCCGGATGCACTCGGCGGAACTCCGGGATTCTAGGCATCAGATACATCGAAGCCACCGCACTACTGGTCACAATCGTGACGCGCCCCTGGCTCGCGGGTTGAGATAGTCGCTTCGTTGCATCAGATAACTGATTGAGCACATCCGCGATAGAGACATAGTAGTTGTGGCCATCGTCCGTGAGCACAACCTGGCGGCGATCACGTTTAAACAACTGGCACCCCAACGTATCCTCAAGCTGTCTGATCTGCCTGCTTACCGCACCTTGCGTCACGTTCAGCTCATTCGATGCCGCAGTAAAACTTTGCAGGCGAGCCGCAGCTTCAAAATAGACAATGCTCTTAAGTGGCGGTAGATATCTGGGTTCCATTTGGCTTCAAAGCGATTGCGTAAACTCAACCTATGAGTTTTTCTCATGAATTATTGCACAAAAATCGCTTGTCTGACCTACCCGCTTCGTTCAAATTTAAACTTCGTCTACAGTCTGAAATCCCGCGATGAACCGTCCTGTATACCAATCCACTCTTGATGTGACTGAATCCGAAATACAATCGGTATTGAAACCGATTGAGGAAGCAACTGGCATGCCCAACTCTACCTACACCGATCAAGGTGCCTTTGAATTTGAGCGGGATCACATACTTTCAAAACATTGGGTAGCGATTGGATTTGCTGAACACCTATCTACAAACACGGTAAAGCCCATGAACTTTATGGGCATTCCAATATTTACCGCCAAAGACAAACAAGACAACATCCGGGTATTTCACAATGTATGCAGCCACCGGGGCATGAAGCTGGTGGACAAAGAAAGAAAAACCAACGGCCTGGTGGTGTGTCCGTATCACAGCTGGACATACTCCGTTTCCGGAGGACTGAAAGCGACCCCGAATATTGGCGGGGTGGGTGTCAATACGATAGAAAACTTTGACTGTGATAGTAAAGGGCTAAAACCCATTCGCTCACATATCTGGATGGGAGTTTTATTTATCAATCTAAGCGGTGAAGCGCCAATATTTGAAGAATCTGCCGCCGCGATGATTTCGCGTTATCAAAAACTCATGGGGCCAGACGCAGAACAGTTATTGAAAAAAGGAGGAGATGACAGTGATCTATCGATCTCTCTCAAATGCAACTGGAAGTTAGCCGTAGAGAATTATCTGGAGGCTTACCACTTGCCGTTTATCCACCCTGCACTGAACACCTACTCTCCTCTCAGCAAGCACACACCTGAAATCTTTAGCGACAATGCTGCCGGCCAGGTGACGTCTACTTTTGATCCTGGCCATAGCAGTGATCACCCGCTACCGATGCTACCCAGCTGGGATAAAGACCAGACCACCACTGGGGAATATCCCGTGCTGTACCCCAATCTGCTACTTGGATTTCAAGCGAATCATGTGTTCGCCATGATTATTATTCCGGAATCTCCCGGAACTTGCCGTGAGGAGTTATCCATTTTTTACGTTGGAGATGCTGCGACCAGCGAGGAATTCGACACCCAGCGATCAGAAAATATGAGCGCTTGGATAGGTGTGTTTAATGAAGACATAGAACCTTGCGAGAGGATGCAAATCGGAAGAAATTCACCTGGCTTCACGGGTGGGGCTTTCTCTCCAATACTGGATCGTTGTTCTCATCACTTTCATCAGTGGATTGCGCGGCAATATCAGAATTAGCTTTTGGCCATTCTGAATCAAAGCTCCCGAGCTCTCGTCAGACATCGTTGTGATACGACGTCATGATTCAAAACTCAGTGATTACAGTTGTACCAACTCCTTCAAACTTGTCCATGCTCATCAGTACCTCTATCGACTGTGCCAAACTAATTGTCTGGCCGACCAGGAGTTCTGGTTTCAGTTTCCCAGATTGAATCATGGCCATCATTGCGTCGTAGCGATGTGCCTGCATACCGTGACTGCCCAGGATTTCCAGCTCTTCAGCAATGACCTTGTTCATCGGAACTTGAGGTGAACTCTGATCACCGAGCATGAGACCAACCTGAATATGTTTTCCCCGCTTACGCAAACTCAGAATCGAATTAAAACAGGTTTGTGGATGCCCAAGCGCATCCAGTGATACATGGGCTCCTCCCCCAGTCACATCTCTGACCGCCTCCACAACGTTATCTACGGATGTAGAGTTGATTGTCACCGCGGCGCCAATCTCTTGGGCTAGTTTCAATTTGTCTTGAGTAATATCGATGGCAACAACGTGCGCCCCAAGAGCATCAGCAATCATTATCGCGGATAATCCAACACCGCCACAACCGTGCACTGCAACCCATTCCCCCGCCTTGGTTTGCCCCTGATCGACTATCGCGCGAAAAGAGGTCACAAATCGGCATCCAAGGCTAGCGGCGGTAGAAAACTTGATGGTTTCGGGTAGAGCAACAAGATTCAAATCTGCGTGATGTAGCGAAACATACTCAGCAAAAGAACCCCAGTGGGTAAATCCAGCTTGAAACTGGTGGTCGCACACCTGTTGCTGGCCGGCAGCACATTGTGGACAGGCACCACATCCGCCGACAAACGGAACGGTAACCCGATCGCCAATCTTCCAGTTTTCAACACGCTTACCCACCTCAACAACGATTCCAGCCATTTCGTGTCCTGGCACATGTGGCAATTCGATATCATCATCGTGCCCTACCCATCCATGCCAGTCACTGCGACATACACCCGTAGCTTCTACCTTGAGAATTACTCCATTATCAACGGATTTAGGATCAGGAAGATTGGTTATCTTTGGAGTTTGAGAAAAGCCCTCTACTAATACTGCCTTCATAGTTTTTGCTCAATGAGATGGTGATGAAACTTCGAGAAGCCAGGACAAAACTGACTCATGAAATCTTTCCACACAACTGAGACACCGAGTTAAGCGTCCGAATGATGATTAGCCGAGTCCCGAACGCACTTCCGATCAGACCGAAATCGATTGCTGCAATCAGGAAATGAGAGGCTTAGCCTCACATTTTAATTTCTCATTCGAACGTATCATCAGGCATCCAGCGAACCCAAGTAGTTTTCCAGTTGCGCCATTCCCGCTCCCCATCCACTTTCATGTTGAGCACGAGTCTCCTCAAACGCTTTGATCTCTTCCTCTGTAGGATCGACCGGTTCCCATAAAAACGTCAGCTGGGTGTTGTTTTCATCGATATCTTCAAACGTCAGGGTTGCCAACATATCTTTGGGCCAGTTAGGAACAGGGTTAGCATGAACAATCTCTCCCTCCTGATTCGACATGTATTGCAGAAATACCAGGCGATCTGGTGAATTGACTTCTTCATACTTGGTGTAAAGCCACATCTCGTGGCCATTTGGCATTGTTATTTTATGGAGTGATGAACCGTTATCTCTGATATCAGCAGATACAAATTCACAAGTACAACCCTGCATGGGAAACATCCAATGATTGAGATGCTCCACCTTCGTCCAAGCGTCAAACACCAATTGACGCGGTGCGTTGAATTGTCTTTTGATGACCGATGGTTCTACTTTACTCATGTTCATTTTTTCCTCTTGCCTGAATATTATTTAGGTAGTGGTCCAATTGATCGAGGGTACCTCCCCAATATTTTTCGAACTGATGCATCCATTCCTGAATCGGGCGTAGTTCCTCAGGTTGTATTCGATAAACTCGATGACGCCCGTTTTTTTTCTCTCGAACGATTTTGACCTGCTTCAATACTCCTAGATGCTTCGATACCACGGGTTGTGGCCACTGGACCTTTTCCACCAGTTCGTTCACGGTCATTTCCTTGAGCACAAGCTGCTCGATCAAAACTCGCCGCTTCGGTTCTCCAATTGCGCTAAAAACATCATAGGTAGTTTTGGTTCTCGCCATGAGATATATATTCCCATATAGGAATATATAAAGTCAACCGATATATTCAAACTACTTTCTGACAGCGATTGAAAATTTTTGCTCAGCCTTCATCAGTGTTTGAATGAACTGAGATCAATAAGCGGTCAAAATTGGTGGTTGCTTTTATTCGTCATACCCGGTGAGCTCCATGTATCCTTGACCTTTAATCTTGTTACCTTTGAGTGAGCCGCTCACAAACACGGCTCCTTCGTAATACCGAAATGCGAGGTCAATCTCTTGGTTCTTCAATTGAGGAGCTACTTCGATTGTGAATTCAGCTTCTGGGAATTGAGAGACAAGCCGCCATTTGATTGGGTAGTTTGCACCGGTCGCTTGACTTGTCCACCAAGCTGTCGGTTCCATCGTGAGATATTTCGAATCGATATACTGGTTATCTTGCGTCGCCGACATCAGGTGCGCAGTTCGATAAGGTTGTCCTTCGCTGTCTCGAACTTGAAACACCATGAGTTGAGTAGTTTCGTTCAAATGAAGCGCGAACCAATCCCAACCTGACTGGCCTTTCGCGAGAATCGCACTGGACCATTCTCTGTCCATCCAGCTTGTACCGGTAACACGACGTATCTTGTCTTTTAACCGCACTGTGCCCTTAGTGCGTAACGAAGGATAAGAGTAGTAATAAGATGCAATCTCGCCATCATGGCTTTTTGCGCTAAAACCAGACTCTCCCTGTAGCACAGGAAGCGCCTCACTTAGAATTTCAAAATTTATCGCAAAGTCTTTCGTATTGGCCTGCACCCTGGCGGAAATGCAATGATCACAAGGCTCTCCGATTTCGGTTACTGACCAGTCATTGACCCATACTTTAAAAGGTGCGGACTGGCTGCCAGCGAGGCCGATGGCACCACGAGAAAAATCCTCTGCATAAAGAAATTGATTCCCCTCAACGTCAGTCAAGGCCAGGTGCGCCATCCAAGTGCTATGGGTTTGCCAGTTCGATTCTATATCTAGTTCGTGAGGCGGGTTGGAAAATCGAAAGAAGGTTAACTGATACCCGAACAAATCCTCTTCCGAAGTGATCAGATTCCCAGTGAAATACCACCACTCCTGCCGGAATGATGGATGCGCGGCATGATCATCCGGAAACATCAATACCTTTCCCGGCTCCACCTTCGAAAAATTACCCACTGGCGTACTGGAAAGAAAGGAAGAAACAGAGCTTATCTGCCTAGCAGGGTTCTCTGGCTTTAGCGCCATCCAGCTTCTTACCGCAACGACAACAATTAAAACACCCGTAGTAACAACCAGAAGTCGCCATCTTGATACCGGATACGTTGCACTATTCATCGCGAAGACCGGCGGTAATATTGGTGCGCCACAGGCGCCAAGCCGGATAAACTCCCGCGATCAATGCCGCAACCACCGCAAGCAAAATCGATTGCACAATGATTTCTATAGAAATCACCGTCTGCATGGACCAACCGTATGATCGTACATTGATCACTTCAATCAATGACAACGCCAGAACCATACCAAGTGGTACCGCCATCAGGCCTGCAATCAGCCCTGTCATGCCGGTTTCAAGAAGAATTTGCCCCCCCAGTTGCCAATGGCTAAACCCCACTGCTTTTAACGTTGCATATTCGCGGGATCGTTCCAATTGCAACGCCATAAGCGCCGAAATAATACCAATTACTGAGACCACGATAGCTAACCAGCGCAGCACTTCTGTGACCCGAAAAGTTTGATCAAAGATTTTCAGGGTCATATCCTTCAGCGCCCTATTCGATCTTATATAAACATCATTCGGCACCGAAGTTAGGCCCTTAATCTGTTCCAACACGTTCTCGACTTCTGCCGATGCTTCCACCACCACAGCAACGGACGCAATTCTTTGATCATCGAAATAACGAGAATAGGTAGATCGACTTATCGCGATTAATCCTCTATCACTCGAGTAATCTCGATATACAGCAGCTATGGGAAAAACTTTGTCGCCTTTGTCAGTCGGTATGGCATAAACATCTCCTGCTTTGAGCTGATTGTGATTCGAGAACGGCTCTGAGATTAATATCGCCTCTCCATGCTCAAATGCCTTCCAGGGAGACGCTGTTGCCGCTTCTTTGATCTGAAAGCCGGCAAATCCATATTCGTTTGTCTCCAGCGCAAATAGTGTGAGAGGGCCATTGGAGGTGATTAAAGTCCGCCTGGTTCCCGTTGCGATGCTACGAACTCCACCGACATTCGAAATATCCTTCAACGCCATTTTCGAAAACGAGTCGTTGCCATGAGACTGACTGGATATATAAATATCAGAACGCAAATAACCCTCCAGCCACTCTTCAACAGAAAACCGAAAACTATCTATCATGAGCGCCACACCCAAGGTCGCAGAAACCGCGACAGATAACGCAGCCACCGCCACCGCAGTTCTTCGCTGATGTGCCGCAGTATTGAGCAAAACCATTTTAAATAGCAATCCACGGCGAGGGAATTTCAGCTTTCGGCCTAAACCGCAGAGGAAATCGATGACCCATGGTGTCAAAACGGCCATTGCACAAATTAATAAAAATAGTCCAGCGAACGAGATAACCAATGATTTCTCAGCCAATAACAACATAAGTATACCCAGCAAAAAAGTAACAACCGCAGCCGGAAGCAACCACTGAGAGAGTGGCCGTTCACTTTCTTCTGAATACTTATACTTGAGTAGATCTGCTGTTCGCTGACGACTGATCGCGACAATGGGGGCTGCACTGCTGAGCAGCGTGGCCCCAATACCAAGCGCCGATGCTTTCAATAGCAGAAGCGGGGTAAAAAGAAGGCCGGAGCTGCTGAGCGAAAAGTAGAGGGCATTAATGGTGCCGGTCACAAGTCCATGAAGCCCGATCGCCAGAACGTACCCCATAATGAGCCCGATACTGACACCCACCAAAGCAAACACCATTGATTCCAGCATCAGCAACCAGGCAAGTTGACCACTGGTCACTCCCGCCAGTCTCAGCAGACCAATTTGTTTTCTCCGACGTACAATTTGAAAACTCACGCTACTGTAAATCAGAAACATCGCGATCACCAGTGCAAGCATTCCGAGCGCCATGAGATTGATACGAAACGCCTTCGTCATTTCACGCTTCGCGCCGTTGTATAACTGCACATCAATCAGCCTCACCTCTGGGGGTAACAAAGACTCCAGCGTCTTTACCTGTTCCTCACGATCAAGCCGTAATTCGATGCGGCTCACCTTGCCTTGCATCTGTAAAAACACTTGGGCCCAACTTATGTCGGTGACTAATAGACGATTTTGCTCATTCTCAGCAGAGGGCTCTGTTGTATTTTGCGAGCGAATCAGGGAAAAGTCTTGGGAACGGTTGCCAAAGAAAACGGTTACCCGACCCAACTGGTCAGGAAGAATCTCTGGTTGGTCGCTATAGAGTGGCCAAACAGTTGATGCGGCGTTTTCTCCTGAAAAGTTGTTGAGGCCATTTGACAGCGCGCGAATTCTAAAGTCGCTAATTGGATCTACGCCAAGCAGCTCATATCGCCGACCTTCCCGTCCGATGGTGACCTCTGCAGCTACCACAGGAGCGGCTTCTCTGATGCCCGCCTCGATTCTTACTGTTTTGAACACGTCCTCATCAAACCCATCGGCGCTACCAACGAT
Organism: Acidiferrobacterales bacterium; assembly: GCA_019633985.1. Taxonomy (GTDB): domain Bacteria; phylum Pseudomonadota; class Gammaproteobacteria; order Arenicellales; family Poriferihabitantaceae; genus VYFG01. Next base: position 92,202 of record JAHQWE010000061.1, read on the forward strand.
TCGATGCGTAGCAAGACCATCCGTCACAGAATTAGCGCGATCAAATTCTGACAATGCACTGCTATTAGCGATATCCACCCCAACCACTACCGCAACCCCCGCAGCAATACTCAAGATCGTCAATAACAACTGCCAGGGGCTCTTCAACGCCTCTCTGAACAGCGCATACCAGAGCAATGTCATTATGAGATAGCAGAGTCGTCCAACTTACCGTCGCGTAGAACAAATCGTTTGTCTGCGCGTTCGGCTGCAACCACGCTATGTGTGGCCATTAAAATACAGGTTCCCTGATTGGCAATTTCACTCAGCACGTCAAGCACACTCGCACCTGTAGCGTTATCGAGATTTCCGGTTGGTTCATCCGCCAGAAGCAATTTCGGTTTGTGAATAGCGGCACGAACGATGGCAACACGTTGTTGCTCGCCCCCGGACAAAACGCCCGGATAAGAATCTACACGATTGCCAAGGTGAAAGCGGTCGAGCCAATCGGCGATGAGTGTGGAATCATATTTCTTTTTACAGAGCTCTAACGGTAGTCGAAGATTCTCGCCTACAGTCAGAGTTGGCACTAAATTAAAAAATTGGAAAACAAACCCGATATGATGGCGGCGGAATATGGTGCGTTGGGATTCGCTTTTTGATTCCAGCCGTTCACCGCCAATTTGAACCGAGCCCGAATCTGGTAAGTCGACTCCGCCCAGGATATTTAGTAGCGTAGATTTTCCTGAACCACTTGGCCCAGTGATCGACACAAATTGTCCTTGGGCTATCGAAAGGTCCAGATTTGACAGTACTGTTCTATTGCCACCAGCATCGGTATATCCCTTTCCCACACCCTCCAGGTTCACTGCAAGGGAATCAGAGTTCGTCATCTTATGGCCACGAGCGCAGCAACAAGAGACACGCAAGCAACCGCAGTTAATATCCATCTGAGACGCAAATACCATCGAGGGAAAACGGCTCTGCGCGCCGCTGCGATATCTACAACCAGCATCGCAATCAAACTCAGGATCAGCAGCGTCATTGCCTGGTAGTCAGCGATTAGTAGCGCTGTCCAGCCCAGAAGTGAGGGAACAACGCTAACGATTAATCGCGGCCAATTCAGGTGCTCTGGCAACCCTAGCGCTACTCCCCAATGTACTCCGCCGAGGAAAGACAAAATCACCGCGCCATAGGCAATCAAGGCAAAAATCACTTCACTGCGAATCAAACCGTCAACGGAAATGGAAAAGATCGCAAGCCCGACAAATGGAATTAATCCAGCCAGGCCAAGTATGAGCGCAGGAACAGGAATGACTGCGTTATTTTGTTCTGTCATCGTTTCGAAATTATCTCGCCGTTGAGAATGTGAATACTACCAAATGACCTCTTCACCGGCCCAATCGATAAATCGAATATTGCATTGTTCAAATGGCTTGTTGACCACTCTCATCAAACGTTTTGCAACGTAATCGGGAGTAAATAGTTTTTCCGCTGGAACCGAACTCTGAAAAGGTTTGGATAGCGCCGTATCTGTCGTGCCAGGATGAAAAGCATTCAACTTGATCTTCGGAAACCGCCGCGTATATTCGATAGCGGTGGTTTTCAGAATCATATTCAAGGCCGCTTTTGAAGCCCGATAGCTATACCAGCCTCCAGAACGATTGTCTGAAATACTACCGATACGGGCACTCAGTACTGTAATGACACAATCACTATTTTTGGAAAACAGGCCGGTCAACGTTTTCAGCCAAAGCGCTGGTATGATTGTGTTGATCTGAAATATCTGTTGCATCGTGTTCTCTTCCAGCGATTCAATCCGTTTTTCTGGAGAATAGTCCTTACCATGCAATGTTCCTGTGGCAATATAGATCTGGCTCACGGATTGCTTCAGTTCAGCAATAGAACCGCAAATCTGCTCAATTGAGAATTCAGAATGATCGGTCTGATACCAGATAACCGGCCTATCTCCATTCAGGGGAAAATCGCTTGACGCTTCGGAGCGACTGACAGCGACAACCCGCCCAAGTGATGCGTCAGAGAGAAGCTGACGGCAGATTGCGGACCCAATTCCCCCGGAAGCACCGATAACAATTGCGATATCATTTTGTCTAGACGGTATAGCGCCGTTGTCTGCTACCAAAGTATTTTCACTGTCCATACTGCGGGTATAGCCCATGAACAATGAAAATTAGATCAAAATATCTATGGGTTTGTGAACATACTTCAACACAGAAGAACAGTCAGATCGAGCGGATCATTCCCTTTTCACCGCTCGATCATCCTAATGAGACTTTAGAACTCGATGCCAACCCCGATACGGTATACAGAATCCTCTCCACTTTCTGATAGAGATGCGCCGCCATTGATCACAATCTTCTTTGTTTTGCCGCCACGGTTTTTCACTTTCAACCAATGCGCCATATTCAAGCCAACAGCACTTTCGGATTTGTAATGTCCGAGCCCGAGATTCAACGTAGTTTTACCCTGTTTTGAAGGAGACAACACACTGCCAAGAGCAGCAGCACCTGCGATGCCTCTTCTCGATTCCGTTCGTACATCGGTCAATTGGTTCAGATTTACGCCATCCGTTCCGACCTGACCCGGCGCCACATTGACCACCCGCCTTGGATTCTCCTTGGTACCGACAGAAATAGTATTCGGTTCATCCGCTAGAGAGCCTGCGCCAAGTGCAACCGAAGAGTCTGCGGTCACCCTTGCACCGTTACCAATTGCGGTATCGTCCGGACCAATCGCAAAAGATTCCTGGCCAATTGCAATTCCGCCTGTCGATCTTGCCTCTGCACCGTTACCAATCGCGATGCTTCCGCTTCCCAATGCTTGGGCTTGGTTGCCCAGAGCGACAGAGCCAAAGCCCGCTGAAAGGGATCGATTGCCTCCTGAAAATGATGCTGCGCCGGCGGCATTCGCTCCACTACCTACAGCGGTAGCCGCGACGCCTGAAGCCGAGGCATTTGCACCCAGTGCAGTCGCATTGGTATTAGTTGCCTGAGCGCCATCCCCTGCAGCCAATGCCGATGTACCTGTGGCAATCGCGTCTACCCCAAGTGCGGTAGAGTTGGTACCTGTAGCAATCGAATGATGCCCCAAAGCAGTCGCTGAGGGGCCTGTTGCCAGCGCTTCATCACCGATAGCAATTGAGTCGGAACCTGCTGCCAGAGAACCATCACCAATAGCGATGGATTGAAATCCGCTGGCAGTCGCATCGGTTCCAATCGCAACGGAGTCTGCTGCGCTGGCGGATGCGGAAGTGCCAATCGCAACAGAATCACTTCCAGTTGCCGCAGCGCTATTACCTATTGCGATATCACCATTTTGCGTCGCTACCGGCGCGTTACCAATGGCAACGGTATTGGCATCGGTAGCTGACGCTCCATCACCTATCGCCACACTGCTGGTACCGCTGGCCACAGAGCCATCACCACCCGCAAATGATGCGACACCGGACGCGGTATTGTCATAGCCAATTGCCGTTGAACGATCGGCAGTTGCCTCGGATTCCTGACCGATAGCAGTCGCATCGGGTGCACTCGCAACGGTGCGATCTCCCACCGCCGTGGTGGATGAAGAGGTGGCCTGGGCATCGGTGCCGATGGCGATGGAATCAAGCCCCGAAGCCAATGAACCAAAACCAATCGCATTGGCATTTACCCCGGATGCAGTTGAGTCATTACCAATGGCGACCGTATTGGTATTGAGTGCTGCTGCACCCACACCATTACCATCGACATCACTACCGACCGCCACCGACTCCATCTGCGTTGCAACAGCCTCTTCGCCTACTACCAGGTTGTTATCTCCCGTAGATTCAGCAGACGAACCCACTACCAAACTTGCATCCCCGCTTACCTGGTTTGCGTCTCCGCCGACGACATTGTCGCTGCTGCCAGAGGCTAATACATTGGCATCTCCAGAAACTGCATTTCGGTTGGCATTCACCAGTATTTGGTTTCGGCCACTAATATCATTATTGTTAGAGTCGGTAAGTTCACTTCCCTGACCGGAAACCGAGTTTCTCAACGAATTCGTCAACTGATTGCTATTACCAGAGAGATCATTGCTGTTCGAGTCAGTAACAATGTTTCCACGACCTACTACTGAATTAGCATTGGAATCGGTCACCTGATTATTGTTACCCGCCACCAAAGAATCGTTGGCGTTTATTACCTGATTGCTCTGACCACTGACCACGCTGCGGTTCGCGTCATCCACGGTATTTTGTCGACCTGACACATCACTGTTGGCGGAAGACTGCACACTGTTTTCATCGCCCACCACACTGCTTCTTCGAGAGTCAGAAACTTGATTATCCCGACCACCAACAATGCTGTCTCGAGAATCAGTTACGTCATTGTCATCTCCTGAAACCACATTGCGATCTGCGTTCGACAACACATTGTCCCTACCGGAAACGTCACTATTTTCTGTATCAGTCGCATTGTTTCGTAAACCCGCAACGGCATTGTTGTCGGATTGAATCACCTGGTTTTGCAGGCCCGAAACCGTATTCCTGCGAGCATCAGTCAATGTACTATCAGCTCCAGAAACAGTATTGGCGATAGCGTCAGTGAGTTCGTTACTCACACCCGCGACCGTGTTTCCATCGGAATTATTGATCTCATTCTCAGAGCCACTAACAGTATTCTCCAATGAATTAATCACCATATTTTCCAAACCGGCCACTGCATTTCGATCAGATTCGCGCACTAAGTTCGAGCCCCCTGCTACCGTATTGGCATCACTTTCATTCAGCTGATTATCAATACCGGCAACTTGATTGGCTTCTGCTTCAGCTATCTCGTTGGAAAAACCTGCCACAGTATTTGCCACACTCTCAGATTCAAGCGTGTTTTCAGCGCCTGCCACCTGATTATTCAAACTCTCCTCTGTGATCTCGTTCTCTTGACCTACCACACTATTGTTATCACTGTTGTCCTCAAGCCGGTTGGTATCTCCAGCAACTACGTTATTGTCTGACTCACTGAGTGTATTGGTATCACCTGAAACAAGATTCTCATCGGAATCGATAAGTGTATTATCTGTACCCGAAATGCTGCTGTTGTCGACATCAGTCAGTTGGTTACGGGAACCCGTCACACTACTACCATCGCTGCCGTTGCCCGCGGCATCAGCACGAAGCACATTGTTGTCACCGCCTACTAGATTGTCATTAGAATCTCTCACAGCGTTGGAGTCACCGACCACCGCGTTGTCGTTGGCATCACGGACAACGTTTTCGTTTCCGGAGACCGTGTTGTTGTCCGCGTCCCTAATCAGGTTATCCCTACCAGAAACCATGCTGTTATCGGCATTTCGTAGGGTATTGTCGTCGCCAGAAACCACGCTGTTATCTGTATCTTCACGCACCACATTGCTGGCACCCGAAACAGTATTGTTATCTGAATCCTGTCTTAATCGATTGCTGTCACCAGACACGGTATTGTTGTCCGAGTTATCCAGCACGCGGTTGGCCGTCCCTGCTACTGTATTGTCTAGTACATCATCCAATCTATTTTCGCTACCCGCGATGGTATTCCCCTCTGCCTCAACTACAGAATTTTCGAAGCCCGCAATCTGGTTGTCGAAAGAGTCGGTAACAGTGTTCTCAAACCCAGTCACCGTGTTGGAATCAGAGCCCGTAATGCTGTTGCCATCTCCAGAAACATTGTTCTGCCCACTGTCGTCAAGCGCGTTGTTCACGCCGGCCACTGTGTTTTGGTTAGATTCAGTAAGAATGTTTTCTTCACCAGCGACTGTGTTGCTCTGAGAGTCTGCAAGTGAATTCTCTTTGCCCGCGACATTATTGCTGTCGGAGTTCGACAGCGTGTTTTCTTCTCCGGTAACAGCATTGTCCTCACTATTATTTAGTACGTTGCTGTCTCCTGATACCGCGTTATCATTCGATCCATTGACTACCCGATTGTCCTCACCCACAACCAGGTTCTCGTCACTGTCTTGCACCGTATTCCGATCACCGCCTACGACATTGCTGTCTGCATCTGCGACAACATTCTGCTGGCCGGACACAGTGTTGTCATCACCATTGTTCAATCGGTTGCCATCACCGGAAACCGTATTGTCATTGGAATCTATTATGCGATTATCTTCACCCACAACC
>JAHQWE010000062.1 GCA_019633985.1 Acidiferrobacterales bacterium
CCATTGGTTTCCTCATAATAAGTCTCTCCATCGGCGGTAAACGTCTGCCGCCACTTGGTGCCCTTTTGGTTGCCCCTAATTTCGCTACCGCTCAAAAATTTCACAATTTCATCATCGGTTAGCGACACCTGCTCCGCAAATGCGATGTGTGAAACCATCGACACCAGTAACACAACGAGCCGGAAATCGGGTCTCATCAATCGGAGACGGCTAATCAGAGTTGATCCTCATCTATTTGAATCTCCGCATTGCTTCGTAAGACATTCACAAACTTGAGGTAGAGTTCGGTACCATCTCTTGCGCTTAATTGTTGACTGACCTGCTGTGCAACTTGCTCATCAGCGGTATCGCCAGATCCGAGGACGATCGAATTAAGCGCATAGAGCGCGACGTCGCCATTGGAAAATACAACGTGACCATAGGTTGGCTTGCCCTCTTCTTCCATTTGGACTCGGTATACTTCCTGCGTCAGTTCACTCAAAGCTGGCTCAATATCGGATTTTTTGGGCGCGAGTGTTTCATTTGGAATTTCGTTTTTCGCCAGCATAATGTCCCAAGAAGGTAGGTGGGTTAATCCTTCGAGCAGCCCAGGCGCCGTACTAGCCAGTTTGGCTTTCGATTGTTCCAGCTTCAGAATATTGACAATAGACTCTTTCACTTCGTCATAGGGCTTGGGGTTTGCGTCTTCAAACTCTAGCTTCCGCAGCGCAACCATGCGCTCAAACCCAAGCTCAACGACAGGACTATTCAAGTCATCCTCTTTCACATCCGCAGAAAAGGCTGCTCGCCTTACCGCTGCTTCCGCTGCAACACCTTCACCAGAATGTTCGGTAAACCAATCGCTGGTTTGAATGGGCAGACCTGTTTCGTCGGCGGCCGCAGTTAAACTTTCGGGCTGTTCAAATACGAGATTCTCCAAAGGATCTATCAGATCTGCAAATGCCGCCTCTGCTAGTCCACGGGCTGCTTCAGTTGTCACTTCGTCACGCACTTCATCCAGTGTTTTCTGACGAATCGGTGTGAGTTCCGTCAACTTGATAAGGTGGAAACCAAACTGCGTTTCTATCGGCCCAGTAACCTCTCCCTCCGTCATAGAAAATACTGCGTCCTCAAATGGTTTCACCATTTGATCCCTCGCCACAATGCCGAGATCCCCTCCATTGATTGCAGAGCCGGTGTCTTCTGAGTTTTCTTTCGCAAGTTCAGCAAAATCGGCCCCCGCATTAACTTCTGCCAGCAGCGCTTCCGCACGTTCCTTTATTTCCTGCTTGCCCGCATCATCGGCATCAGAATCAACCGTCAGCAAGATATGACTCGCCTTTCTCACCTCAGGTTGTGTCAAACGACCTTTCATGCGCTCGTAAGTTTGGGTGATCTCGTCTTCTGAAGGTGTGATACCTGCCGCCATTGTTTCGAGATTCAAATCAATATATTCCACCCGCATTCTTGCAGGGTTCTGGAAACTATCTATATTGTCGTCGTAGTACTTTTTAGCCTCCTCATCACCGAACTCAAACTCATCAATATATTTATCGGCTGGAATGACGGCATAACGCACATCGCGAGTTTGATCCTGCAAGCTCACCAGTCGGGAAAGCTCATTGTCAATCGTAAAAGAAGATCCAGAAATCGCTTCTTGCAGCTGTCGGGTCAGAGACGCTCTGCGTTCTGCCTCCTCATAACCTTGTGGAGACATACCATTCGAAGCAATAATCCTTTGGTATAGCTCGGGATCGAAGCGGCCTTCGGATTGAAATTGTGGATTAGACTGCAGTGCGACAGCGAGCTGGCGGTCAGTCATTCGATAATTTTCGCTTCGGGTATACTGATCGAGCAATCGGTTTTCAATCAAGCCATTGAGCACCTGATCCTTAATACCCAGCGAGTCGAGTAATGACGGATCAAAACTGCCGCCAAAACGGCTCAGCATGTTTTGTCGTTGTAGCGCGACCTGATTTTGATAGACATAGTTGTCAATCTCTTCCCCATTGACCGTCGCGACCGGTATTTCCTCGCCTCCCTCCAAATAGGAGCTGATGCCAAATAAGGCAAATGTCAGGACAATCGCGCCGATAATAATGCCGGAAATCCAGCCTTTAGAACCTTCTCTGATCGCAGTAAGCATAACGAACCAATCTTTTTATGGGGTGCAGCAGTGTACTGCAAACCGTTTCTTTCGAAAATCACTTGAATGAGTAAAAGGCTATGTAAATAGCCCGAATCAAGTAATCGCTTTCTTTTATGACAGCAGACAAAGAGGAAAGTTGAACATCCTTCTTGGCCAGTATCAGTAGTGCTAAGAACGCGAGCAAAAAAAAACGCAAGACAACCCCAAGTCAATTCAGGGGGTTCAGTCTTACGTTCTTTTATGGCGGAGCGGACGGGACTCGAACCCGCGACCCCCGGCGTGACAGGCCGGTATTCTAACCAACTGAACTACCGCTCCCGCGTTTGGTGGGCGCTGCAGGGATCGAACCTGCGACCCTCGCCTTGTAAGGGCGATGCTCTCCCAGCTGAGCTAAGCGCCCTGGAAAGGCGCGCTAGTTTACGGCATCTTTTAAGCCTTTACCAGCCTTAAATTTAGGTACTCGAGTAGCCGCAATACTAATGGTTTCACCCGTTCGCGGGTTTCGACCTGAGCGCGCTGCGCGATCACTTACAGAGAAGGTTCCAAAGCCAACAAGCGATACTGAATCACCATCTGCAAGGGCTTTTGAGATGGAATCAAAAATCGCATCGACTGCCTCACCTGCATCTGTTTTTGTCAGGTTTGCACTCGTCGCAACAGCATCAATTAGTTCTGCTTTATTCATATGTAGTTTCCTCAGTTGTTTCAGTTAAAGGTGAATTGAGTCAATCGGTGGGGAATGAGGGCAATCGATGCGGGGTGCACATCTTCAAACCGGGTATCTCCAATGGCTGTGTATTTAATGCGTATGCCCTCAGTGACTCACTGGTGTTTGATTTCCCATCGCAGCAGTTAATCTGATTTCAAGCGTATTTCATCGGCTCCGAGTTTTGGCTTCAGAACCTCGCTCTGCTGTCTCTCGAATGATCATAATAAACCTGCCGTAGGCAATGCAATAAGACTTTTTACAATATGCATCTTGTATTTTTCATGATTTTCGCATCCGGACAGAAATTTCCTGAACGAACGGCCAGAAATGCTGTTTTGACGATAAAATGGGAGGTTCCCCGCTCATTTTTCACAGACGTTAGCACTCTGCATCAACCAAGATGTGTTGATTCTAGAGGCGGCGCCACTTTCTGATTTTGGGCTTCAGGTGAAATAGATCAGTGAGCCGTTAAGTTTGACGCCGGATCAGATTTTGATTGCTTCGCCCCTTCGGTCACTTCTTCTTCAGATTTAGCGGACCCGGGCGATTCTTCCAGTGCGATTTCAATGACCTCATCAATCCACTTAACCGCGGTCACCTCGATTTCGGCTTTGATATTGTCCGGAATATCCTCGAGATCCTTAACGTTTTCTTTCGGTATCAACACCTGCTGTACACCTGCGCGATGAGCCGCTAGTAATTTTTCTTTCAGACCACCAATCGGCAATACTTCTCCTCTGAGGGTGATCTCCCCTGTCATGGCGATATCAGAGCGAACCGGAATACCGGTAAGCGCGGAGACGATAGCCGTGCACATTCCAACGCCAGCACTAGGACCATCTTTCGGCGTCGCACCTTCGGGAACGTGGATATGCACATCTTGCTTTTGATGAAACTCAGGGTCGACGCCCCACTGGTCACTGCGACTGCGCACTACACTAATCGCCGCAGTAATCGATTCCTGCATAACGTCACCCAGTTTACCGGTATACACATTTTTTCCTTTCCCGGGCATCACCACCGTCTCGATAGTGAGTAACTCTCCACCAACTTCGGTCCAGGCCAAACCAGTGACCTGCCCAATCTTGTTTTCCTCTTCAACACCGTTTTTACGGAATCGACGAACACCCAGATAATCATCCAGGTTGTCCGAGTTCACCTCAACATGCTTGGTCGATTTATCCAGCAGTAGCTCTTTGACAACTTTGCGACATACCTTCGAGATTTCTCGTTCAAGACTCCTCACACCGGCTTCTCGGGTGTAATAGGCAATAATGTCGTCCACAACCCCGTCAGCAATGGTGATCTCCTTGTCCTTCAGTCCATTGTTCTTCAGTTGCTTAGGCAAAAGATAGCGGTTCGCTATTTCCTTCTTTTCCTGCTCGGTATATCCAGAAATACGAATAACTTCCATTCGATCAAGCAACGGTCCTGGAATATTGAGCGTATTCGCCGTCGCTAAAAACATCACATCTGAAAGATCATAGTCCACTTCCAGATAATGGTCGCCAAAGGTGTTATTTTGCTCAGGGTCTAACACTTCAAGCAACGCAGAAGATGGGTCGCCTCTGAAATCCATCGACATCTTGTCCACTTCATCCAGCATAAATAGCGGATTATTTGACTTAACCTTACTCAGGTTTTGTACGATCTTGCCGGGCATGGAGCCAATATAGGTCCGTCTGTGGCCGCGAATCTCAGCTTCATCACGAACACCGCCCAGCGACATTCGGACAAACTTTCTATTGGTTGCGCGAGCGATAGATTGACCTAGAGAGGTTTTACCCACGCCAGGCGGGCCCACCAGGCAAAGAATTGCAGCCTTGGATTTTTTAACCCTTTGTTGTACCGCAAGGTATTCGAGAATTCGCTCCTTGACCTTCTCGAGACCATAATGGTCATCGTCAAGTATTTGCTGAGCCTTAGCGAGATTCTTGGATATTCGTGTTTGAGTCTTCCATGGCAAGCCAACCAGCCACTCCAGGTAATTTCTCACCACGGTCGCTTCCGCCGACATCGGTGACATCATCTTCAGCTTCTTGAGTTCGGTATCCGCTTTTTCTTTGGCTTCAGCAGAGAGCCCTGCTTCCTCAATTTTCTTTGCTAGTTCATCGGTTTCGTTCGGCACTTCGTCCATGTCACCCAGCTCTTTTTGAATGGCCTTCATCTGCTCATTCAAATAGTACTCTCGCTGGCTTTTCTCCATCTGCTTCTTGACCCGATTGCGAATTCGCTTCTCTACTTCCAGCAGATCAATCTCTGAGTCCATCACACCAAGGATATGCTCCAGTCGCTCAGTCACAGTAAGCAGCTCGAGAATCTTTTGCTTTTCTTCGTTTTTGAGATTGAGATGTGCCGCGATGGTATCGCCGATCCGACCGGCGTCATCGATTCCGGTAAGGGAGGTTAGAATTTCTGGCGGAATCTTCGCATTCAGCTTGACGTATTTCTCAAACTCACTGACCACAGTCGTTGCCAAAACTTCCAGTTCTCGATCGTTTTCGTCACTGGCTTCAATTAATTCGGCTTCACAAATAGTTGCCTCGTCATTGCTTTCAGGGTCAACCCCAAAATTTAGAATCGAAGCTCGCTGCTCGCCTTCAACCAGCACTTTGACGGTGCCATCAGGCATTTTTAGCATTTGAAGAATGTTTGCCACTGTCCCGACCTGATAGATATCGGCAGGATCCGGATTGTCTTGTGACGCATCCCGCTGCGCTGACAGCAAGATCGTTTTATCTGCTTCCATGGCAATTTCTAGCGCTTTGATTGATTTTGCCCGACCAACGAAGAGCGGAATCACCATATGGGGAAATACGACAACATCTCGGAGCGGCAGTAGCGGGAGCTGGATGCTGGATTTGCTGTTTTCAGCCATTAATAAATAGTCTCGGAATCCTGAATTTCGATGCGACTTCCCTGTGTGTAACCGGGTTGCTGGCACCAATAAAATGTTTCGAATATCAAATCTGGTGCTGATACCCAAAAATACACCCCTTAGAGGGATAAAAAGGTTAACACAAACTTTTAGGACAGTTACGGCATTGCGGGAAAATGCGTCATAGTACCGATAAACGGTAGATAAAAATCCACCTAGCGGCCAAATTCTGGAACGAAAATCGCGAAAAGAATGCGGCTTTTGCCATCAAGACCAGAGCATCTAGCCAATTACCTGAACCGACCTAGATCCGGATACGTTGTTTCATTCGCAGCCGACCCGGCGCCGCCATCCGGATCAGGGAGAAATTAAGGATCAGGAAGACAGCGCTGCTGACTTTTCCCCTTCGTCTTCGTAGACGTACAAGGGACGAGCGCCTTCAGTGATCACCGAACCATCTACGATCACCTTTTTCACCCCTTCAATGGACGGTAATTCATACATTGTTTCGAGAAGTGCGTTTTCGAGAATGGATCTCAGACCTCGAGCCCCGGCCTTTCTCTCTGTTGCTTTGATTGCTACCTGGCGCAATGCATCTTCACGGAATTCCAGGGTCACCCCTTCCAGCTTCATCAATTTTTGATACTGCTTGGTGAGCGCGTTCTTTGGCTCGGTCAGGATTCGGATCAGTGCTTCTTCATCCAGCTCTTCCAGGGTCGCTACCACGGGCAGGCGCCCGATGAATTCGGGAATCAGGCCGTATTTGATGAGATCCTCGGGCTCGAGCTGAATCAATAGTTCGCTCGCACGTTCATCTGCAGACTTCTCTTTGATATCAGCGCCAAAGCCAATCCCGGACTTTTCAGTACGCTCCTGAATTACTTTTTCCATACCGGCGAACGCACCGCCGCAAATAAAAAGAATGTTTCGAGTGTTAACTTGCAGGAATTCCTGTTGCGGATGCTTACGTCCACCCTGTGGAGGAATGGAAGCGACAGTGCCTTCGATCAACTTTAACAATGCCTGTTGCACCCCCTCACCAGAAACATCGCGGGTAATCGAGGGGTTATCTGCTTTACGAGAAATCTTGTCAATTTCATCGATGTAGACGATGCCGATCTGTGCCTTTTCGATTTCATAGTCACAGGTCTGCAACAGTTTTTGAATGATGTTTTCGACATCTTCTCCAACATAACCCGCCTCGGTCAGCGTCGTGGCATCAGCGATGGTGAACGGGACATTAAGCTGCCTGGCAAGGGTTTCCGCCAGTAGGGTTTTACCTGAACCAGTAGGGCCGATCAGTAGGATATTGCTTTTTGAGATTTCTACTTCTGAGACAGCATCTTCGTTTTCGATGCGTTTGTAATGGTTGTAGACCGCGACGGAGAGTGTTTTTTTCGCTCTTGCCTGACCAATTACATATTCGTCCAGAATGGCGTGGATTTCTTGGGGATTGGGGAAGCCTCCGGATCGTTCCTCAGTAGAAATTTCCGAGGAAGTTTCTTCCCGAATAATCTCGTTACACAAATCCACGCATTCATCACAAATGAATACGGATGGGCCTGCAATCAGTTTCCTCACTTCATGCTGGCTCTTGCCACAAAAAGAGCAGTATAGGAGTTTTTCTCCTTTTGATGATTTTTCGTCGGACATATATTCTGTGGGTGCCTACACCTCGATTTCTCTAGTATAGAGGAAAACGTGGTGTCAGCGTTAAATCAACTTTCATGCAATTCCTGAACAATAAGGTAATAAAGGAATCAAAAAGTTTGTGCTGCTCTCCCAACAATTGATTTGTTTTCAGGAGGTTAGCGATAAATTACTCGTCGATCTGCGTTCAGTCTGTGCTTTCGCGATTTTCAAGAACCGAATCTATCAAACCGTATGTGTGCGCTTCTTCCGCAGTCATAAAATTATCTCGGTCCGTGTCGTTTTTAATCTCATCCATCGACTTACCAGTATGATCTGATAGTATCTTGTTTAAGCGATCCCTTGTACTCAGGATCTCCTTTGTTTGAATTTCAATATCTGTCGCCTGCCCCTGAGAACCGCCAAGAGGTTGATGGATCATCACCTTAGAGTGCGGTAGAGCGTGGCGCTTTCCCTTTTCTCCACCCGCCAATATCACCGCGCCCATGCTCGCTGCCTGGCCAATACAAACAGTACTGACACTGGGACGAATAAACTGCATCGTGTCATAGATTGCCATGCCTGACGTCACAACACCGCCAGGGCTGTTGATATACAGAGAAATATCTTTCTCAGGATTCTCAGATTCCAGGAAAAGCATCTGTGCAACGATCAGATTGGCCATTTGGTCTTCAACCTGGCCAACCATAAAAATGACCCGCTCCTTCAGCAGTCGGGAGTAGATGTCAAAGGCTCGTTCGCCGCGGCCAGTGGTTTCCACCACCATCGGCACCAGTCCAATTGCTTCAGTTGCCGGGGTTTCAATATTGGAGGTGATCGTAAAACTCATTGCTGGCCTTCCTCAAAATGTGGCTGGTAATCTTTCGCTAGCGCTCACGCGTAGCAAAATTACGCAGCTTGTGGGTTCATGAACTCTCTAAAGTCGACTTTGACTTCTTTAACGTCTGCTGTTTCCAACATGGCGTTCACAACCTGTTCTTCAAGTACAATTGCTTCGACCTGCTGAAGTCGTTGTGGGTCGGAATAATAATAGTTCACAAATGCTTCAGAGTCGTCATAGCCGGCACCCATCTCTTCGATTCTCGCTCTTACAGCATCACCGTCTACCTTGATCTCACTTTTCTCAATCACCTCACGAGCAATCAGTCCGAGGGCAACGCGTTTTCTGGCTTCGTCAGCATAGTTATTGCGATCAATATCTTTTGCCGGTAAACCCTGACCTTCAAGCTGCTGGGTAATGGTTTGTACTGCACGGTCAATCTCTTCTTCAACGAGTGCTTTCGGCACCTCAATTTTGTTCGCTTCGTGCAGTGCATCCATGACTCGGTCTCGCATCGTGGATCGCAAACGTGCCGCCAGCTCCCGATCCAGACTTTGTCGAATCTCATCCTTCATTTTCTCGAGACCGCCTTCGTTAATACCGAGTGTTTCCGCAAAGGCATCATCGAGTGCGGGTAGCTCCGCTTCTTCCACTTTTTTGACGTCGATAGAAAACACAACGTCTTTGCCTGCGACATCTTCACCGTGATAATCATCTGGAAACGTGAACTCAACCGTCTTGGTTTCCCCTGCCTTTGTTCCGACCAACGCGGTATCAAATTCCTCCAACATCTGGCCCTCACCGAGAACGAAAGGAAAATCGGTCGCCGAGCCGCCATCAAATGATTCGCCATCGATCTTGCCCTGAAAATCGATGGTAATTCGATCGCCAACCGCAGATTTGCCCGTCTTTTCCTCAAACCCCGCGTTGCGCTTGCGTAGGTCTTCCAAAGTTTTTTCGACATCGGCATCGCTGACTTCGCATACTGGCTTTTCCAGTGATTTTCCGGCCAGACTTGCAGTCGGTATTTCCGGGAATAATTCGATTGTGGCAACGTATTGCAGATCTTTACCGTCTTCAAATGGCACTGGCTCAATGGATACCAATCCAGCCGGCGCAATCTTCTGCTCCATCAATGCCTCTTGATAACTGGCATTGATCTTGTCACTGACAACTTCATTACTGACCTGATTAGAGTAGCGCTTTTGAATCACGTTCTTCGGCGCTTTACCTGGACGAAATCCAGGAATTCGAGCATTTTTGGCGACGTCTCTCAGGCGCTTCTCAATCTCTTGCGTTACTTCTTCCGAGGGAACGGAGATGGTTAACTTTCTCTCGATAACACCCGATTCTTCAACCGTCACTTGCATGGAACTTCAATCCTCTTAATCTAAATCGCCGCTGACAGACGTAATTGATCCCGGCAGGGAACGCCGGGATCACAACTAATTTTGGTACGAAAGGGGAGACTCGAACTCCCACGGGTTGCCCCACTGGAACCTAAATCCAGCGCGTCTACCAATTCCGCCACTCTCGCACAAATAACCTTCGCCAGATCTAACTGACGAACATTCCGCGGTATCAACCCCACAGATCGGGAAGCTGCACCTCGGAGGAATCTCTGGGAACCAGCGTGTCTGCGGCTAACGCCCGTCACATTTGTGGCTGAACCAGATAACATCCGCATATTTTGTGTTGGGGTGAACGATGGGGCTCTAACCCACGACCAC
>JAHQWE010000008.1 GCA_019633985.1 Acidiferrobacterales bacterium
CAGCTTGCAACGCCTCCGCCATCAGGATGGAAGCAGCCAGTACTTTGCTCTCAAGTGCTCGCGCGCCTTCTATTGCAGCCGCACTATCATCCAGAAGTTGGGAAAATTGGTTGCCGGTAGGTTTGCTCATAGGGTCTGGGTCAGAGAGAAGATGACGCCGCGAACCATACTCGAAACAGACTTAAAAAGCATCGACAATCCAGTCCGCTTCAAACTCGCCTGCGTCGCCAGAAATCGACATCACATCGAACCGGCAACCCCGAAATGTGATCGACTCATGTGCACTGAGCCAAGATTCAGCAGCAATGCGCAGCTTCCTCTGCTTGTGGCGGTCGACACTTTCGCCGCCATCTACAAATGCGTTTCCGCCGCGATACCTTACCTCAACAAACACCAGCTCGTCACGATCCATCATAACCAAATCAAGTTCACCCCCCTTGCAGAAATAATTCCGTTCTAGCAGTCGAAATCCCTTTTCTATAAGTAGCTTTTCAGCGAACTCTTCTGCCGCTTTGCCCCGACCTGCCGCTTTCGTAGGCGCTACCTTCATTGCTGAGGAATATCGCTTTGGGGTTCGGTGAGAATGGGCGGGTCTATCAACGAAATGTTGCCTTTATCAAAGGTCGCCCAATCCATTAGTCGAATGATATTGCCATCATTTCGCACTCGGGCTGAGAAGGCTTCACCATTATACTGTTGGCGCTGATCGCGTCTCAAAGAAGATAGTCGTGGGATTAAGCGATAGCTTTCCAGACCCAGGGCATAGAGCCTGTCCAAAGGCGAGAAACTATATGGGCTTTTAGCGATGGGCTGAAGCTTTACCGGGTCAGGTTGTGGTTCCGGGTTTTCCTCTGATGCACTCTCTGAAGAGGCTGCCCCGTCCAAAATCGGTGTATCTTGGAGTGGATAGCGCAGATTAAGCATCCAACCCATGTCACCAAAGATGATTTCGTCCAGATCAGCGTCTACCGCCGGGTTGGTTTTGCCACTAAAGATTTTTGACGTCGCGTATATCGGTAAGTCGTGCGCCTGGAAAAATCGCATTTGAGGTACCAGCAACCGAGCTTGCTTGGCGTCGCCAGCGAAAAACAGCATGTCAATGTCATCACGGCGGCGCGGGTTAAACTCCAGGTTGACTCCCAGCTGAGCACTCAATACCCGTTCTCTTGCAACACTTTGGTTGACTTCGAGTAGTCTCTGAATAATGCGGGAGTAATCATCAATGGTGCTGGGAAAAGACTTATTGGTCACGATGACGCCACCGAGCTCGGTCCACTTTTTACTGAATGCGCTCGCAGCACGGCTTCCCTGACTGGAATCGCTACGGAAAATGGCAGCCTGTCGATGGCCGTTTTCATAAGCGCGGATGGCAACCTGCTCTGCTTCGAGCTCCGGAGATAAACTGATTCCATAGAGCGCGTCAGCTTGTTGATCGACGCCAATGTCTCCCAGTACCAGGGTGGGAAGTGGCAATGGCGCAGCGCTGAGCAGACCCACAACGGCGGAGCGACCCAATGGTCCAACAATAAAATCGGCCCCCTCATTCATCGCAGACTGATAGTAAAACGTCGCAAGTCCGGGGTCTTCGCCAATATCATGCAGGCTCACCGTCGGTTTGTACACATCCTGATCGTTGTTATGTGAATCGATGAAGCCATCATAAAATGCTTGGGCCGCGTTCCCAAAGGGTGACGTTAATGGCAGCAGCAATGCCACATGGTTAAAACGCTCAAGAGTCACACTGGATAGGGGTAGGCTGTCGCCTAACAATTCTGCTCTAGCAGGGTGATTCGCATAGGCGTTCGCCCAACGGGTTAGCGGCTCCAGTCGCTCTTGTTCGCTGAGTGCCAGAATGGGAAGGAAATTGAGCCATCCCGACACCAGGTTATCGGGTAGCCCGCTTTGCGATGCGAAGTCGACCAAGAGCGCTCGCTCTGGTGGCGAAACTGTTCCCAGCAAGGAGACAATCTGGCGCTGATTCTCAAGTTGCCCATCCGCTAGTTCCACAGCAATCGAGAGCAATTCATCCATTTTCATCAGGCTCACCAAGGCTTCGGCTTTTCGATCCAGAGAGAGCTGTGAATTCGCCAGAGTTTTGAAAAGGGTTAGCTGATCGGGCTCGTTAAGGTCAATTCCTGACCGCAATGGTAGTAGGTAAGACAGTGCGAGTTCGTGCTGATCCAGGGCTGAGGAAATCTGTCCCCGATAGAGGTTAAAGCGCGCCGACTGCTCTGGATCCAATTGAACACCAACCAGATAATTGGTTTGGGTTTCTGCAGCCAGGTATTCCTGCATGGCGATGAATTTTTGAATCGCCCCGAGTCTGAGCGCGATAGCGTCATTTCCGGTTGCACGGTCAGCCAGTGCGGAAAGCTCCCAGGCGTCCTCGCTGAAAATCTGTTCAGTCAGAATTTGGTCTTCCGGATCGATTCCCTGAACAATCACACCACTATCTATTTCTTCGCTGCCGTTTTCTAATGGCGCTACTACGCTGGGAGAGGTTTGTGGTCGGACCCGTTCGTTTCCACCGCAACCTGCGAGAATGAGGGTCGATCCGGCAAGCAAAATGCAGGTGAATTTTTTGATCGGAGAATTGAGGTGCATTACAACTGATTCAATGGACGGATGAATGATAGAGTCATGATAGGTGAGCGGTAGTGAAGGATATACCGCTGCCGAATGTCACTCTTTTTTTAAGTTCCCTAGCCTTATAAGTATACGAGACCAAGCAATGAACAGCAAAACAGCAACGCTATATATTGTTGCCACGCCGATAGGGAATCTAGGAGACATGACAACGAGAGCCATTGAAGTTCTCAAGGCAGTCGATGTGATTTTGGCGGAGGATACACGGCATGCAGCTACATTGCTGCGAGAATTTGGCATTGATACCCGCACCTGGTCATTTCATGACCATAATGAGGATAAGCAACGCGATGCTGTGCTCGATCGTCTGGAGGAAGGAAATGATATTGCGCTGATTAGTGATGCGGGTACCCCGTTGATTAGTGACCCCGGGTTTACGTTAGTGCGAGAAGCCCAAAGAAGGGGGCTGAATGTATCTCCTGTTCCTGGCGCTTGCGCATTGATTGCTGCGTTGAGTGCCTCAGGTTTGCCGACAGATCGGTTTAGTTTTAACGGATTTTTGCCCGCCAAAACAGGCGCGAGAAGACGTGTGTTTTCCAGTCTTCGTCAGGAATCTCAGACGCTGATTATGTACGAATCCAGTCACCGCATTATTGCTTGTCTAGATGATTTAATACTCGAGATGGGTGCGGAACGATATGTTGCAGTGGGCAGGGAATTGACTAAAAAGTTTGAGCAATTTTATTGCGGCTCGGTAGAAGCAGTAAAAGAAACCATCGCGAGTGCCGACAACCATCAAAAAGGCGAATTCGTGTTGATGATTGCTGGCCAGACTGAGATCTCGGTTGAGCAGGCTGAGGTGAGACGATTTCTCTCTCTTCTTTCCAAGGAAGTCTCTGTTAAAACTGCCAGCCAGCTCGCCGCTGGTTGGTTCGGTGGTAAACGCAACGACTACTATCAATTGGCGATGAGGCTACGCGAAGATGAACCGTAATCTGATTGACACCATTCAGTTATACTCGCCACCGAGAGTCAGCCAGACAGTTGCGCCGTTTCGCATATACGAAGCGGGGAGGAAAGTCCGGGCTCCACAGGGCAGGGTGCCAGGTAACGCCTGGGCGGCGTGAGCCGACGGAAAGTGCCGCAGAAAATATACCGCCAGCGATCTTCTGATCGCGGGTAAGGGTGAAATGGTGCGGTAAGAGCGCACCGCGCGACTGGTAACAGTGGTGGCAGGGTAAACCCCACCTGGAGCAAGACCAAATAGGGATCCATCAGGCGTGGCCCGCGCTGGATCCGGGTAGGTTGCTTGAGGCGTTTGGCGACAAACGTCCCAGATGAATAACTGTTCTCGACAGAACCCGGCTTATCGGCTGACTCTCACTTTCTCTTTGGTCGGTCAGTCCTGGTCCGCCTCGGTCTACTGATATTCGATGTTGGTTTTATATACGTTGTACATCGACACAATCCGATAGAACAGATAACCGGCGCCATAGATACAGAGCAGTATTAGTCCAATGGCGAAACCCGCAGAGTTGGTAAACCCACTGAAATGAGATTGAGCTTCCACGAGCATCAGAGCTAATGTGATGAAACAAAGAAACAATCCGGGAAACAGAACTTTCATAATTATTCTAAATTAATGCCTTTTTCTTTTGCCAAATTGGCAAGGGTGTTGCCCTCAAGGTCTCGGATAGCGGTATCCGCGCCATTCTGACCCAGAAGCCGTGCTACCGATGCATGGCCATCTGAAATCGCGTAAAACAATGCGCTCCTGCCGTTATTGTCCTGCGCGTTTAGGTCGGCGCCAGCAGTGATCAGTGCCTGAGCAATTTCCTCATAGTTGTTCCATGAGCTTGCCATCAAAGGTGTCTTACCGTCTCTGGCTTTGCTATCTGGGTTGGCTTCTGCAGAGAGCAGGAGACGGACCAAATCAGTGTGGCCGCCGATAGAAGCATGCATCAGCGGCGCTCTGCCCCGAGAATCTGTTGCGTTAACATCTGCACCAGCATCAATCAGTTGAGACGCCAATATGTATTGTCCTCTCCATGCCGCTTTCGTTAATAAAGGCTCTCCACGGTTGTTTTTAATATTGGGGTCGCCCCCCGCCTTGAGGAATCGTTGAAGCGTTGTCAGCTCGCCCTGTTCAACCGCCTGGAATAGAGCGTCATCGCCAGCAGAAGATGGATTTGTTTTTGCCACCGCAGCAACTTTGACCGAGGAGGTGGATTGTTCCTTGGCAAGCACCTTTGCTTTTTCAGCTGCCAGCGCGGCTTCAATTTCAGCGCGTTTTTCCTTGGCAATACGCTCCTGCTCGGCTAGCAATCTAGCGCGGTCCGCCTCCTCTTTAGCTTTTGCCGCCGCTCGTTCTTGTTCGGCCGCTCGCTCCTGCTCTCTCACCAGACGTTCCTGTTCAGCAGCACGCTTTCTTTCTGCTTCGGCTCTTTGTGCCTCTGCGAGTTTTTCCTGCTCTGCGATTAATGCCGCTTTTTGTTCTGCAAGTTCTGCCTCAATCTTTGCGAGCTGCTGCTCCGCAATTTTCTTCTGCTCAGCGACCAGCTTTGCTTTTTCTTCAGCCAGTTTTGCCTCAGCCAGAGTCTCCTGTTCTCTAATTAGTGCCGCTCTCTCTTCAGCCAGTTTTGCCTCCGCTGCAAGTCGCTGTTGTGCCGCGATTTTTTCCTGCTCGGCAATCAGCGCAGCCCTCTCCGCCGCTAACCGGGCTTCTGCTTCGATTCGTTGTTGCTCGGCCAGGCGCTCCTGCTCGGCAATGAGTGCTGCTTTTTCCATGGCAAGCTTTGCTTCGGCCTCTGCCCGTTGCTGTTGCGCGAGTTTCTCCTGTTTGGCAATCAATGCCGCTCTTTCTTCCGCTAGGCGATTCTCCGTTTCCTGCCGTTGCTCCTCTGCGAGCCGCTCCTGTTGCGCCAGTAGTTCGGTTCTTTGCCTGGCTAGTTTTGCCGCGAGATCGTTAGCGGCAACCTTGGCAAGCGCATCCTGTGCAGCTCTCTCCGCATTGATGAGGGCGAGTGAAGCCCCTCCCTTTTGGAACAAGCGCTGTTGCACCTCAGTGAGTCCGAGCACTGCGACAGGTACTAATATAGCGGCAGCTGCAATGCCCTTTAAGCTAAATGGTGAGCGACTTGCCATAAGTTCGATACGCGCGACTGATCAATTATATCCCTGATTTCCCGAGGCTTTCGCCTTGGTGCTTTTTATCATCTGGACAGGGAAATCGAATATCACTGCGTTACCGGATTCAAGATAATAAACTCAACCCGACGATTTTTTGCTCTGCCATCAGGATTTGGTGTGCCGTCGACATTGTCGTTTGGGGCCAGCGGAACGGTCTCCCCATACCAAGAGATTTCAATGCGCTCGGTTGGAACACGGCTGAACACCAGCTCGTCAGAGACTGACTCCGCGCGGCGCTTTGATAAATCCATGTTGAATTCATCGTTACCGGCTGAATCCGTATGACCTTCCACCGCAATCTGCCGGTTTGCAACGTATTCCTCATTGATGGCGTTGCCAATATAGCGAATTTTTTCCTGCGCCTCTGGTTTCAGATCCGCGGAGCCGCTCTCAAAAAACAAGGATGGCAGGTAAACAACAAGGCCTCGGTCCGTTTCTTCCGTGGTTAACCCACCCGCGTTCAAATAACTCGCCAGTTTTTCATTATCAGATGGTCCAGGCTCTACGCTTGCGCATCCAGCGAGAGCAAGAATAAAGAGCATAGCAAATGCTTTGCGAATAGATTGGATCATAATTTTCACCTCGAATTTATTTATAGAAATTAGCTTACTGGCCCGATCGTGAGCGATCGAACCAGCTATCTTTTAACATCATTGATATTGCCCAAAACAACAACAGAAGAAATCCGAATGCCATGAGCACCTCAAGTAATATGTCATTGGGATTCAGCACCGCGTAAGCTGGCGGAAACAGGGTTTTCGGAAGCAATAAGATGAGAATTGGAATCAACACCGCTATGAGTCCAGCGCTGACAAGACGGAAACCAGCGTGCATACCTGCACCCACTGCGCCGTACCCCGATTGCGAAAGTCGATTTTGAACGACCAACAATAAATAGAGCGCCAGTGCGGCCACCATGGTAAATATGCTGAGCAGAATGATTCCAGTATTAGAGTAGTAGCGAGCAGGGGCAAGTGATTCCATCAACACGGCGGGTAGGCTGGTCAACCAGAGGGAAGACAGCGCGAAACCTAGTATTTTTGTACAAAGTTCAACTTCTGGAAACGGAAACAAAGAAGCCGATCGATGGCGTCCGGAAACCCAAATTGATAAGAAGTAAATAACCGTACTCACGCAGGTTAGCAACGCTGCGATATGGGTAAAGAACAGCAATATATTGAGGGTTTCCAGAATGGTCATGAAAGTGTGTGTTCAGGCGTTCCTGATCTGTTTTGCACGAGGTTCGCGTTGAATACTTGCCCCCTAATTTTTATCTGAAATTATAGGGCCGATGCGCTGAACGAATTCTGAATAAAAGGCAGGCGGATTACTACTGAAAAATCACAGTCGAAAGGCTATGATTCGAGTGTTACCGTCTACCTAAAGATCAAGTCTTCTATGCGATCTATCACCAATCCAATCGATTCTCCGCTTTCGATACCTTTGCGTCCAGCGAGCGAGGTGATGAATCTGGAGCGTATGGGGTGCTTCCACCAAACTCGTCTCAGCTTCATGCGAGCGTTGTTGCGCAACTTGAAAGCAGATGGTTGGCGGTTTTCGCGCACGAAATGGGATGTCAACGCAGCGGGGGTAGGGGTTGCGATTTATCAAGCGGCTGGTCCAGAAAGGACCTATAGCCTGGTGTGCTTTGCCCATGACTTACCGCCAGAAAAGCGTTCCGATCGCGTGATTGCGGAGCAATGGGATGCGACTTTTGCGTTGTTTGATGGTGTACCCACCAGTGAAGATATTGAACGATTGTCTGCCAATGTCCCCTATCAGGAGGCTGGGCAGCTGGATCAAACCGAGCTGACCCTGTCTCGCGCAAATCGCAGCGTTAGGCTGTTCAATCATGTGATTGATCGTTTGTCACAGGGCATGCAACCCGAT
Source organism: Acidiferrobacterales bacterium (assembly GCA_019633985.1). Classification (GTDB taxonomy): domain Bacteria; phylum Pseudomonadota; class Gammaproteobacteria; order Arenicellales; family Poriferihabitantaceae; genus VYFG01. The sequence goes on from JAHQWE010000008.1 coordinate 7,666, forward strand.
GTTGAAATGATTGATCAGGTTGGTTACCTGATGCGCACTACCGCGGTATACGGCAACGGCAAGTTTGGTTTGAGTGATCGGGAGCGCATCGCTGGGCGAAAAGAGTTCCTGGGTGCGTTTCGATCCGAGCTTCTGGCGGTATGGTTAATCAGATGGTTTAGCGCTGATATTGTTGAGCATCTGGCGACCGTGCGCAATCCGGGTACCGCGGTGAAACTCGACCCCGCGATTCGCAGTAGGCTGGGAGTCGGCAATTCGACGGGCCTTGGAATGGCGCCATTTCTGGTGACGCATCCAGCTCTACTCCACACCTGGGTTCAGGCACGAGAAGAAGCGCTTGCTAGGGTACGTAATCTCGAATTTACAACCGTTGAGAAATCTTCGGCCTTCCTCAAGGTGGTCGAAAATATGAAGCGGATTGCCAGCATGTGGCATACCGATAATGTACGTCAGGCAGAACGAATTGATGTATTAAAAAATGAACTGCAGGCATTGTCTGGAACCCTGCAATCTTTTGACTGGAAGCGGGCACACCCCTGGAACCATCTTTACCAGCAGGTTGCTTCAGATCATTCAGTTGAAACGCAAGAGTTGGTGGTTTCGATGATGATAGAGCCTCACGGTGAGCTGGTCGATGAATTGGCCGATACCATGGCGATTAACGAAGTACCGTTGAATGGGATCGATGGTTCCAAAACCATTAAATCAGTGATGACCATCCTATATGAGCGATACGACTGGGCGTTGAAAACCAATTTTCAAAACCCGGATGAAATCGCCCGGTTTTGGTATGTCTCAGAAGAAAAGCTGGAGCCACGATTGGGAGAACGGTTTGAAGAGCCGGGTGCAGAGAAAGAGCAACCGTTGGCGTTTGCGCGTGATCTCGCAGCGTTAAAAACTGCCCTGGAATCTGAAAATGAAAGCGACACCATCGCGCGCTTTTTAATGGTCTATCCCGAGCATCGTGCAGCAGTGAAACGCCTTCAGCTAGCGAATAAATTTGAGTACTCAGAGATACACAGTAATTTGATTGCTTCAGACATGGTGCCGGTGGATTTACTTCGCTGTAAGCTGTCTTTTTTCGGGGCGAACAAATTTGATCCCAGATCAGATCGCTGGGTTCGTATCACCATGTATCAAGGTGCGCCCTTCCCTGATGAAATCGATGACAAAGAGGTGGATGAATGGGCTTTTGGCACAATCACGGAAGACGCGAAGTATTAAAACGATCTGTTGTTGCCTGTTTGTTAGTGTTCGTAAGATCTAATCAAATAAACAGGTTTCATTCTGCGAATAAACTGTTTCGATCAACACCTTCCTTTTTAATCATTTCTGAAGTACTCATAAACTAAACCGGAATGCGCTATTCACTCAATCAAATCGAGCATACGGTTCGTAAAGCCGTGAGAGGTTCGGGGCTGAGTTGGGGGGTTGCTGAGGATGCGGGGCGAGCGGCAAGATGGCTCCATATGGTTGATTTTCCTGGTGTGACCTTGGTCGCTTCTGTCCTTTCTCAATTTGATCACGGTGCTGAAGAATCTCAGAAAGTCGCAACGACAAACATTTCCAGGACGGAAGGGGGGGAGATCATGGCCTTACAGCCCATGAATGAACGACTTTCCCCTTTGGTTGTTGGGCCTTGCATTGGAGATTGGGCGAATGCTCTTGGAATAGAGCCACTAGCAAGTAGTCAAGACATTGCAATTGAAAATGTGGCTTGTCCATTAGTCCTTGTTGGATACTGCGGTGTGGCCGCGCAACAAACGCAACTAGCGTTTTCTTTACATTGGCAGGGTTTCCAGATGCGTTGTACTGCGTCTGAATTAAGGTATATGGGGGAGAAAATGGAGAGTCACTTTGAAAATCAAATAAAGATATCCAGCGAAATGACTAATCATCAACATCCTTGCAAAAATGACAAAGTGAGAACCACGCGCATAGGCAGTGTGGTGGTGGACAGCAGCGCTTGGAAGCAATTGGAGTTGTTGTCTTATCAAACTTATGTGGAAGCAACGGATAGCTCGCGGCTGTCTGGTGCTGGCGCTGGATTAAACGATAACGATTAGGAAACCGGTATGGACGTTCCAGTGGCTGCTCCTGTCACCAACGAAGAAATCGCAGAAGTAATTGATCTGATCGATGAGCTGCGAAAGTCTCCAGATACACTGACGCAATCTCTTGCACTTTGTCGGTCTGTCTCAGAGTTGACCATGACGCCAAAGCTGGCATTGCATGGCGTGGTTTGTATGCTGGCAGAAAAACGCGAGAGCGATCAAAGCTATATTGCGAAAGCATTGGATCAAGTTTCTGCAGCGCACCCAAACACTCGCTGGCTGCAGTTTCAATGTGGATATCACTATGGAGAGATCAGCAAATTACCCGAAGCTATTCAATGTTATGAAACGGTATTAGGAATCAAACCCTCGGCGAAGGCACACTTTCAACTAGCGATGTTGCACAAGCGTGGAATGGATTTCAAACCCTGTATCGAGCATCTGGAAAAGTGCTTAAGTCTAAATGCCAAGTATCCCGGCGCGGCTGGAGAGCTTCTTTACATCATGTCGATGAAGGGCGATTTGGAAAGATTCGAATCGCTAATGGATGACCCGAGTATTGCGGATCCTCGTCGCGCTAAATCCTTTAATCGACTGGGCCAAACGCTGGTGCATCATGGGAACCGTCGCGCAGCGGTGCAATGGTTTGATAAAGCGATTGAGCTAGAGCCGCATAACTTCAACTACCAGTGGTCGAAGCATTTAACCGTTTCAACCAACTACCGTACCGAAGATGATCTGGCAAAAAGTCGGGCCCAATATCTGATGGGATTGAATCGGCTGAACGAGATTTTTGATTCTTTAGATGAGAAAGCCCAGAAGCTTACGCATCAGGTTACACAGATGCTGACGAATTTTGAAATTCACTATCAGTCAGAAAACGATACGGAAGTGCAGCAGCCCTATGGTGCGCTGATTCATAAGATTATGTCGGCATCCTATCCGGACTATATGCAACCGCTACCACGGCGTCATCCGGGAAACAGTCGGCGAATCAGAATTGGCTTTGCTTCCTGGGGCTGTTTCTTTACCCACTCCAATTACAAAACCCATAGTAACTGGTTGTTGAATTTGAACAAGGAGAAGTTTGAAGTTTTTGGTTATGCGCTGGCGCCGTATAAAGATCAGGCAACTACGCTGATGTCGAAAAATATCGAACATTTCCTACCTCACGGAGAGCATGTTTCGAAATTGAGGGATCAAATTCGAGCGGACGAACTGGACATTCTGGTTTATCCTGCGATTGGCATGGAGCCCATCGTGCACCGCCTCGCTCCACTTCGCCTGGCGCCGGTGCAATGCACCAGCTGGGGACATCCTGTGACTTCGGGGTTTCCAAATATCGATTACTACCTGAGTAGTGATTTGATGGAACCGGACAATGCCCAAACCAACTACACAGAAACGCTGATCAGACTTCCTAATCTTGGAATCTCACAGATTCCTCCGGGGCTTCCTAATCAATACCGTGCCCCAGAGTTGCTGGCTAACAGACCGAGGCCAGCCACGGTGTTTTTGTGTTCGCAGAACGTACTTAAAATGATGCCGAAGCATGACTTTCTATTTGCCCGGATCTTACAGTCCGTGCCTGATTCCGAAATTTGGTTCATTCAGTCCAAACGTGAGGATATCTCGAGAATGTTTCGTAAACGGCTGTCTAAGGTGTGCCAGTCATACGGTGTGGATTTCGAAAGCCGTTGTCTGATGTTGCCGCGTCTGGGCAAAGCTGAGTTCTGCTACGTGAATGAGCACGCAGATATTATGCTGGATACCTGCTTTTGGTCGGGCTGCAATACCACCTTTGAAACTCTGGTTCATCAAACGCCAGTGATTACCTTGCCTGGAAATACCATGCGAGGCAGACATACCGCGGCGATACTACGATTGCATGGAATGGGAGAACTGGTTTGTGCCAGTGAGCAAGAGTACGTGTCACTGGCGCAGAAGTTGGCTACGGATACGGATTTCTATCGACAAATCCAAAATAAGATCACTGCGATTCAGCCGCAGTTATTTGGGGACGACACAGTGATCGAAGCGCTCGAGAATTTCTTCGAGCGCTCGCTGACCGGGGATGTTTAAGCCCGCTCGACGTAGTCGCCGGTTTCGGTATTGACCTTTACCTTCTCTCCCGCATTCACGAATTGCGGTACGGTCACTTTGTGGCCGGTTTCGAGCACCGCAGGTTTGCCACCGCTAGCGGCGGTTTGGCCTTTTACCACTGCCTCCGTTTCTACCACCTCCAAAACGACATTCGCCGGTAGCTCTACGCCAATCGGGTTGTCGTTGTGGAAGTTGATTTGCACGTCTGTATTGGGCAGTAAAAAAGGCGTTGCTTCCTCAAGATCATCGGCATGCATGGTGAGCTGTTCGAAGTTTTCATTATCCATGAAAATGTAGTTTTCACCTTCTGCATATAAATATTGCATTTGCCGCGGTTCAACATGGGCTTTCTCGACTTTGTCTTCTGAGCGAAAACGTTCGTTGAGTTTGGTGCCATCCAGCGATTTCATCTCCATTTGCACAAAGGCCCCGCCCTTGCCGGGTTTGACATGATTTTTCTTAAGAACACGGAAGAGCTTTCCCTGGTATTCCAAAAGGTTGCCAATGCGAGCTTCAAATGCGGAGATTTTCATGGTGGGCCGGAAAGAGTGAGGTGGGCTGGATTGTAGGGGGATCGGGTTTTCGGAGCAACTTGATGCATCAACAGTGAAATCATGAACATCCGGAAATTTATCCCGGCAGAACAAGTGCATCGCGCTGAAGAGTCGCTCTCTGGTGTTACCATTCACCTATGCAAGAGTCTGTTCCATTCGACCCCACTGAGTTTCTGGCATCGGTATCAGAGAAACCCGGTGTCTACATCTATTATGATGAAGATGGCGAAACCCTTTACGTTGGCAAAGCCCGAAACCTCAAGAAACGGGTCACCAGTTATTTTCGTAAAACCGGGTTGAACGGCAAAACCCGCTTGATGGTATCGAAAATTTGCCGCGCTGAAACCCAGCAAACACAGACCGAAAGCGAGGCATTGCTGCTCGAACACAACCTGATTAAGGACAGGAAACCGCGATACAACATTCTGTTAAGGGATGACAAAAGCTACCCCTATATTCGGTTGACGGTGAAGGATGATTTTCCGCGGTTTGCTTTTTATCGCGGGCGTCGCAGCCAACCCGGAAAATACTTTGGGCCGTACCCAGGGGCTGCGGCTGTGCGAGAAATGCTGGCACAGATTCAGAAAATTTTCCTGCTCCGCCAATGTCGGGACAGTTTCTTTCGAAATCGCTCCAGACCGTGTTTGCAGTATCAGATAAAACGCTGTTCCGGTTCCTGTGTCGGGTTGATATCAAAAGAAGATTATGCCGAAGACGTGCGACAGGCCCGAGCAATGGTATCGGGCCAGGATGTTTCTCTCAGTAAGGAGCTGATGGTAAAAATGGAGCAAGCGTCCGCGGCGCTAGAGTTCGAAAAAGCAGCAGAATATCGTGACCGAATTGCGAGATTGCAGCGCGTGCGCGAGAAGCAATACGTGGCCAACGATGGCAGCGATGCGGATGTAGTGACTGTGGCGACAGATTCCACAAGCGTCTGTTTTGGCGTGACGCAAATTCGCCAGGGGCGCAATCTGGGAGGTCGCTTCAGCATTCAGCAAAACCCGATGGATCTGAACCCTGGGCAGCTACTCGAGGCTTTTTTAAGTCAGAACTACCTCGGCTCTGAAATCCCGAAAGAAATACTTCTCAGTGATGCAATTGAGAGCCGAGCGTCGTTACAGCAGGTGTTTTCACTTGAGGCGGGTACCAAGGTAGAAATCAAATCTCAGGTTCGGTCCCAGCGTGCGAGATGGATCGACATCGCCATGATCAATACCCAGGATCGCTTGCGTGTGTATTTGAATGAACATAGTCAGATTTCGAGTCAGTTTGAGGCGTTAGCGCAATGTCTCTCTCTGGAAGAAATCCCCTCACGAATCGAATGCTTTGATATTAGTCACACCATGGGCGAGCGGACGGTCGGTTCCTGTGTGGTTTTTGATCATCAAGGCGCGATCAAATCCGACTATCGTAAATTCAATATTGAAGGCGTGACCGGAGGTGATGACTATGCGGCGATGGAGCAGGTGCTGACTCGGAGATACAAACGGGTGTTGCAGGATGAGGGCAAGCTGCCTGACCTGGTCTTGATTGATGGTGGCAAAGGGCAGTTAGGCATTGCGGAAAAGGTGCTCGAAGAATTGCAGTTACTTGATTCGGTGATTCTGGTTGGTGTTTCAAAAGGCCCCGAACGCCGCGCGGGAGAAGAACAATTGCATATGGTGGGGGCACGTAAACCGGTTTATCCAGGCGGGACGTCACCCGCATCGCACCTTATCCAGCGGATTCGGGACGAGGCGCATCGATTTGCCATTACCGGCCATCGTGCTCGTCGTGACAAGGCGAGAACGCAATCCTCACTGGAGCAGATCGAAGGAATCGGTGAAAAGAAGCGACGAGAACTGTTGCGACACTTTGGGGGGTTGAGCGAAATCAAACGTGCGGGAGTGGAAGATTTGACCGGTGTGCCAGGGATCAGCCCAAAACTGGCCGAGCGGATATATAATCAGTTTCATAACTGATAGGCTGGGACTGGGGAAAGTTCTTAGCCAAACAGAGAAACGCTGCAAATGCTGGCCTGTAGCTCCGACATGGAACCAAATAATAATAGCCGTTAACGATGTGGAATCTGCCCAATCTGATCACCCTTTTCCGGATTATCCTGATTCCGGTACTGGTAATAATGTATTTCTGGCCGGGGCCCTGGCGAGAAGTGATCGTTGCCGGTACTTTTATTCTCGCTGCAGCGACAGACTGGCTGGACGGCTACCTCGCGCGCAAGCTGGATATGACTTCCCGTTTGGGCGCCTTTCTCGACCCGGTTGCAGACAAACTGATTGTTTCCAGCGCCCTGGTGCTACTGGTTTCCGATTTCAGGGTCCTGAGCGGGGTATACGACGAGGTGTTATTCGCGATTGCAGTGACGATCATCATTGGTCGGGAGATCGCCATTTCCGCTCTGCGGGAATGGATGGCAGAACTCGGTGAGCGCGGATCAGTTGCCGTGGGCAGTACTGGAAAAATCAAAACCGCCATGCAGATGATTGCTATCGCGTTGATGCTCTATGGCTTGCCAATTTTCGGGCTGGCAACCATGAGAATCGGTGAACTGGCGCTTTATGTGGCGGCAGCACTCACTCTCTGGTCGATGATCGAGTATCTGCGTGCGGCATGGCCATTTTTGATGGAAAAAAACTGAGGGTACCAGAACCCCGGAAACACAGGAAAAACAATAGATTCCCCAAGTATCTGACTGATATCTATTGACACCAGAGGCTGGTTGAATAGAATCACACCCCCTCGATAAGAGAGCCAAGCGGGAATAGCTCAGTGGTAGAGCACAACCTTGCCAAGGTTGGGGTCGCGAGTTCGAATCTCGTTTCCCGCTCCATTCATCTCTCTGCGATTTTAGTGAACCGACCAGTTGGCGTTGATGCGCTGCCGATTGATGGCGGTAAAGTCGCGGGAAGGCTCTTCATATCCAACGCCTCATTTCTCCAGGGTGATCCAGCGAGCGGCGATTGCTAGCTGCAAAACTGCTATTATTCCTGACGAAGCGATGACGATTCCTGGCTGAGTGGCAGAGTGGTTATGCAGCGGCCTGCAAAGCCGTTGACCTCGGTTCGATTCCGGGCTCAGCCTCCAGGAAACTTCGACAAAACGGTACCAGGCCCGGATGGCGGAATTGGTAGACGCAAGGGACTTAAAATCCCTCGATGGCAACATCGTGCCGGTTCAAGTCCGGCTCCGGGTACCAAACTTCTTCAAACGACAATCCAGCAGCCAGGAAAACATCAGCGAAATCAAAGCCGGTTCAATTGCATGGCGCCCACCGCGTGGCAACCAGTCCGGCTCCGGGTACCACTTTTCTCAAGTGACAACTAACTTGGTAGGACATATTGAGGAAATCAATACCCATTCAGTTGCGTGCAGATTTTTGAAACCGTGAAAAACACAATGCCAAACTGATTGTTGTAGGTAGAGAAAACTTACCGAGAATACGTTACGTGGCATGGAAATATCTGGAGATCATCTGTTGACTAGTCGTGTTGGACCTTTTGGTGTTCTCGACTCCATTGGTATGGAAGAAGATTTCCTCAGGCATGGAAACAGAGTTCTATATTATTTGTAGGTTTATACCAAATCAATCTACGGCTTTTTTAGCCGCGTCCACCAATGTGTCGACTTCGACTTCACTCGTATTCCACGAAGTAACAAAACGTGGTGGTGCCGTTTCATCTAACTCACCTTCGGTCACTTTGAAACCCATGTTGTTCAGATTGTCGATGGTTTTTCGGGATAAGTGTGCAAAGACTTCGTTTGACTGTGTGGGAAAGGCGAGTTCAATACCGTCGATGGCATTCAGCCCGCTACTTAAGCGGGCCGCAGCCGCGTTGGCATGTCGTGCATTACGTAGCCAGATGTCATTTGAAATGTAGGTTTCCAATTGCGCAGATACAAAACGCATTTTTGAAATCAAATGCCCAGAGCGCTTATGCAGAAATGGAAATGCTTGTACCAGCTCCGGTTTGAAAAATATTACCGCCTCTGCAGCAAGGCAACC